>NZ_CANLZC010000009.1 GCF_947495455.1 uncultured Shewanella sp.
TATATCTACTAACTTATCCATATGCCCTCTGCGTGATTGATTAATCTTGGTCGAAAGATCTGATCACAAAGAGGGCTATTAGTTCAATTTCTTATCCCGAGTTCAGGTTAAATAAAAACCCCATGAAATAGGAGGGGGGATTTCCACCTCCTAATTGAATAAAATTAGAATAAACTCAAATCAAGTGTATAATTTTCGCTGTTATTATTATCCCAATACGTCTGTCCATTAACCTCGTAAAAAACAGCAAATTCAATGCTTGTATGAGTGCCACCAGAGCGATATTGTTGAGTCACATAATTATACCAACTACCAATATAATAACTCGTTAATCGCCCTAAAGGCGCAAAATCTAGACCCCAGCGCTCATAACCATTTTGATAAGCCTGCTCAAACGTCAGTAAACTATCTTGATAAGTATTCCAATTATCATCCGTCCAGCGAACCCCCACCTTTTTATCAAACGCTAAATTTTTAACAAGAACATCAATCCATATAGCCTTATCTTGCCACAAACTTGGCGTCATTCCTGTTTCATATACCCATTGGCCTGCAGCATCAAACTTCACTTCATCACTTCCATTAGCGATTCCAATGTACATCAATCCAACTAATAATATTATAATTTTATTCATTATCTCTTTCCTTTTAAATAAATCGCATCCCATCAATGCACATTAAAAATAGCAGAATTATCAATACTCAAAATAGCATTAAGGAAAAATAAAAAATCACTATAATATCCTGCAAGCAAGCCTCATAATACAACGCTATTTAAGCTTGTTATCATTGTATTGACGCCTCAAAATAGCGACCTTACGCCATAAAGAATTTAAGCATACTAGGAGTTATTATGCTGAAAAAGCTAACTTTCACACTCCCTGGCCAATTGGTCATTGCCGCTTTATTAGCCGCATTACTTGGATATTGGGTACCAATCACTTGGATCAATACACATGCTAACGTGCTTGAGTTTATTGGTTTAGGTAAGCTTATTTATATTGGGTTATTGAAAATGTTAGTGGGAATAGTAGTGTTATTCTCTCTTTTACAAGGTATCACTCATATAGGTTCAATTGTTAGTTTAAAGTCTCTTGGAGGCAAAACTATAGCAATATATGCTCTCACCACAATACTTGCCATTAGTTTAGGCTTAGGTGCCGCTCTATTGATGCCAAGTTGGCCTGCATTAATGTTCACCCCCGATGCCAGCAATGTTGAGCTCATCTCCCAGGACGCAGCAACAGGCGGTAGCATCAGTACCAAATTACTCACAATGGCTCTGACGAATCCCTTTAATGCCCTCGCCAATGGTAATCTACTCGCCATAGTATTATTCGCCATCATGTTTGGTATTGCCTTACTGGTGAGCCTTCCCGCTAAACATGCTGTATTTCAAGTCATAGAAGCCATTAATACGGGTTTAACAAAGTTAATTTCAGCCATCATCAAGTTAGCCCCAATCGCCGTCTTTAGCATTATTTTTGAATACACAAGCCAAGGAAATACGCAATTATTTGGAGAACTGGCCAGCTTTGCCTTATTAGTCTTTATACTCACTCTGATACACGGTGGAGTCACCTTACCTCTGCTTGCTAAAATCTTTACTGGCCGAAAATTACTGCCCATGTTTAAAGCCATTTCCACCCCAATGGCAATGGCCTTTGCAACATCATCAAGTGCCGCAACATTACCGCTATCCATGCGAGTCGCTGAAGAAGAATTGGGCGTATCTCAATCGACCAGTAGTATGGTATTACCCCTAGGCTCAATCATGAACATGGACGGTACAGCATTATTTGAAGGTGTTGCGGCTATTTTTCTCGCACAACTCTACGGCATAGATTTAGGCACATCTGGACTCGTTGTTATCTTTCTCATGGCAATGGTATCTTCAATAGGTGCTCCAGGAATGCCCTCAGGCTCAATGTCTGGCATGCAATTGGTCTTACTTGCAGCAGGTATACCGCTAGAGGCCATTGCAATTTTATTAATTATAGAAAGACCGCTGGATACCTTTAGAACTGCAGTCAATGTGGAAGGAGATTTAGTCGCCTCCGTTATCGTTGATAAATGGCAACAAGTAAAAAGTTAATCACATTATCTAATCGATATCGCCCTTATCTTATCTAAGGGCGCCACTCTATTTTCGCTCAAAAATATATCACCAATTTGACGATTCTACACAGGCGTTTCATACTCATATGATTCTCGAAAAGTTCATAAACAGTAAACAACCTATGCCTTTACTAGACAACGTCAAAGTTCGCCATACCAATAAAGAGCCTCCTAATGTTCGACTTGAATTTGCATTAGATACCCCTAAAGGAGATAAGATCACTGTTTTTGGTCTAAGATTTCATGTGCTTAATAAAGGTATCTTGAGTGAACAAGGCATACATACATTAGAAAGTCTACTCGTAGGGTTAATGCGTAATTACATAGACAATAGCAATATTAAAATCATTACTCTATCCCAAATGGGCAATCGAATCGGTTTTTTCCTCAACGTTATCGGTAGCCCCTCAATTAAGCATGTTGCTAATGCCTGGCTAGCCGCATTAAAAGATATCATTAACTTACCAAAAGAAGCCGATATTCCCACACTCGATGAACATCAAGGAGAACCCAAAGAGCTGCATTCACTGCCAGAGGCTCAGGAAATAGCCTATCAAATCATTAAGGCTGGCATCAATATTAAAAAATAAACTTATTTTATTTCAATAACTCGACTTGCTTTTTGATACTTTATACGCCAACCAGACCAACGAGGTAACTCCCAGCGTTTGGGTCCTTGTTTACGTGAGCCTCTAACATAACTCAATATCACCCATTTATTTTGAACGCTATATTCCACTGCTAACATCAATTCAGGTAACACTATTTCTTGTGGATACGAACGATCAAATTCCACCCGCTCCCACTCAGGAATACCATGAAAAACCAAGTCACTGGCATTAATTAGTTCAAGGTCATCAGCACTCTCAACCCCCAGCTCCCTGAGCTTATGTGTTAAATAGCTTCTTATACATATTGGCTCTTGCATTGCAGAAAAGTTATCCACAGGCGATTTATACTGACTTTTTTGCAATTGCAACCAAATATTCCATGCACAGATATCTCGTTCGATCGTCTTTGCCAAATTTGGAAAAACAGCCCCGAATATAATCGATCCCACAATAGATTCAAGCAGCTGATCCCCTCTTACCTCAGCGATCCGCGATCCAATCACTCTTCCTGCATATTGCCTAACCAATAAGGTTTGATCTGGCTGATTTGGATTTAAAACATCACTCACTGTTTCAATACCTAGCTGAGCCTCAACTAAAGTCTCAAATGAAATAGGGGCCATACAGTTAGCAAAATTAACTGTTTGCTTGACCCCTTTACCCGCAACAGAAAATTGATCAAAAACAACTGCAGCTAATGGGCTAGCTTTCCCCTCCTCAGAGATTAACTCAGCTATAAATCGACTGGATCTGCCAATTTGTATTTCACTGTAACCATTGCCTAAAGCTTGATAACGCTTTTCTCTTCGAACAAAAGCTAATTCAGGCGCAACCTTAATAACATTTAACAACCAACTCTCTCTAGTAACCTCATCAATGACTGCTTTGTCATGGGATAAATTTAAAAGCGAATGGATCTGATTGGCTAACTGTTTTGCTTCATTCAATAAAATAAGATCAACAGACAAACAGTCAGGAATAGGTTCTCTCATTATTTTTATCAATAACATGGCATCACAATTTAACGGCTCCCATTGTGCTATTGCTTTCCTGTCTTGCATCGATGAGGGCAGAGTAATCAGTTTTTGACCAACACTTAATGCCGCAACAAGATCTATCATTAACCCTTGATTGATCGCATTATCCATCCCACTGATCAAGTGCGAAAATAATGTATCTATCGGCAAAGGAAAAAGCTTTTTACCATGTAATGTTATTTTACCATTTTGTTCAATAGCCGCCATATTCATCAAAGTTTCACTGGCTTTTGACAGTGCTTTGCTGGGCAACATATCAATCAAATCTAATCTTGAAAGCTCATAACCTATTGCAGCCGCTGCAAGCATTGGTTCCACAAGGTCATTTCGCATTAATTCTGGTTGAGAATTCACATCTAAAACAGCATAACGTCCCCACAATCGAATACAGACACCAGATTGTGTTCTCCCAGCTCGCCCTTTACGTTGTTCGCAGCTTACATGAGAAATGCGAGATAATGCTAAAACAGTGCGCCCATTTCTTTGTAATGTTCTCCGCTCAAGCCCTGAATCAATAACAGCAGTAACACCAGGGATAGTTAAAGATGTCTCAGCAACATTAGTGGAGAAAATAACTCTGCGATTCGACGCTTGGACCAATACCGTTTTTTGCCTATCATGGTTAATACCACCATGTAAAACAGCCGAAGAAAAACCCGCCTCATGAAGTAAAGCTCGACACGCTTGTTCACACTTATTGATTTCACGTTTGCCAGGTAAAAAAACAAGAATATCTCCTGTCAAATATTCAATATTGATAATCTGTTCAATCGCTTTTTTAACTTTTATTTCAATATTATTAAGTTCAGGTAATGCATCATTTGTCGATGATTGGTAAAAAGTCTTAACTGGAAATTGGCGTCCACTAACCTTTAAATGTTTAACTGCAACATCTTTATCCCTTTGTAAGTACAATGTTAAGTCAGCTGTATTCATGGTAGCAGACGTCACTACCAGTTTATGTTTTCCTTGCTGTTTTAGTATTGCTAACAAAAGCTCCATATCCCAACGCCGCTCATGAAACTCATCAAAAATAACAAGATCAAAATCAGCTAAACCATTTTCATTTAACCAGCGCAGTGCGACACCTGGCGTCACAAAAGCCACTTGTGTAGCTGGTACCACAGTAGAATCAAACCGAATGGAATAACCCACATTAATGGCAGTATCAAGCTCCAAATTCGCTTGTGCATTTTCTGTACTCACAAATTCAGACAAAGCTAAGCATGCGACTCTTCGAGGTTCAATAACCAAAACCCGCGCTTCTTTGCCCGCAATCATTAATTGAGATGCCCAAAGTGGTAATCGAGTCGATTTACCTGAGCCTGTCTCAGACTCAACAACTAAGTGATGAGTGCAAAGCAAATGCATAAATTCTTCACGAAGAGCATCAATCGGTAAATACAAAAACTAACCCCTTAAAAAATCACTTATACTGATATAAAAACTGATATAAAAAATTTTTGTTTCATTACACAATAGGATTAACACACAGCAAGATGCGACCCTTCTCGATAGCAATTGAATTTAACAGTACAGAATAAACTGCACTGTTTTGTCCTCTTAAAAGAGACTAAAGTTTCATCCTATACACAATCTTCCCCCTTGCAAGCATTTAACTTATCCTGTTGTTTTTTATCTTCTTCTAAGACTTGTGCTAAATCTTCCAACCGCTGTTTAATAGCCACACCATAACTTTGATCGTCACCCCAAAGGTGGGACAAACTCTCCAAAGATGCTTCATCATGTTGCCTAAATAACTCACCAGCTCGCTGTGATGCTGTATCACTATGACCTAATAATTTTAATGCATCTATGCCCAAGCTTGTTGCTGAATCAAATGTTTCACGCCTAAAACACTTGATCCCTAAACGCATTAATTCATATGCATGACGCCTATCTATTGCTCTGGCAACTAACTTCAGGTTAGGAAAATATTTCTGACATAATTCAATGATAACCAGAGTCTTGACTGGATCATCAATGGCAATCACTAACAATTTGGCCTCAGCAGCTCCCGATGCCGCTAACAAATCGAATCGAGCCGCATCACCATAATAAACTTTAGATCCAAAACGACGAACCATTTCAATCTGTGAAGGGCTATGATCTAATATAGATAATTGATAACCTTGAGCTTTAAGTAGCCTTCCAACAACTTGTCCAAAACGTCCATAGCCAGCAATAATAACATTCCCCGTTGCCTCTATCTCATCAGGACTATCAAATTCATCTGTAACTAACTGCTTCCGCTTCTCAAAAAATTCATACCCAAGTAATAAAATCGGCGCCAACAACATAGAAATGGCAACAACAAGTGTTGTTAAATGAACTTGCATAGAAGATAAAATAGATAAACTGCCAGTTAAAGACAATAATACAAAAGCAAACTCACCTCCTTGGGCTAAAGCAAGCGTAAACAGTAACTTCTGATTACCTTGTAATTTGAAAATATTGCCTAAAACGAATAACACAGTCGCTTTAACAATAATCAATGCAATCACACACGTAAAAACCAATAAGAAATATTCAAGTAACAATGAAAAATCAATAGAAGCACCGACCGTAATAAAAAATAATCCCAACAATAAACCTTTAAAAGGCTCAATATCAGCTTCTAGTTCATGCCTAAATTCACTTTCAGCTAATACAACACCAGCAAGAAAAGTCCCCAGTGCTGGGGATAGACCGATTTTTTGCATCAACAAAGCAATGGCTATAACTAAAAACAATGCAAATACTGTAAAAATTTCTCTTAATCGTGTTTCTGCGATATAACGAAATACAGGGCCCGCAATAAATTTACCAAAAAAGACTATTGACGCTATCACCATAACAGAAAAAATAACCTGAAAAATTAATGGAAAACCATCAATAAGACTTTCAGTATTGTTTATCACATTTGAATCACCAAGAGCGAGTAAAGGTAACAGAGCAAGAATAGGGATCACAGCGATGTCTTGAAAAAGTAAAACTGAAAAGCTATTTTGACCCGCTTCTTGCTTTATCCAACCTTTTTCCGTCAATGTTTGTAAAACAATAGCTGTAGAAGATAGGGCTAACATTAATCCTAATGCTAGCGATGCTTGCCAAGATAAAAGAAAAATATAAAAACAGACAACAAAAATAACTAACGTTGTTAAACCTAACTGCAACCCGCCTAACCCTATGATTGAACGGCGCAACTTCCACAATCGGCTAGGTTGTAATTCTAATCCAACTAAAAAAAGCATCATAACAACGCCAAACTCAGCAAAATGCATGACTTCGGTTTGATCACCCACTAAACTTAAGAAAAAGGGACCAATCAAAATCCCCGCTAATAAATACCCAAGCACTGAACCTAAACCTAAACGTTTAGCTATTGGTACTGCAATAATCGCAGCAGCTAAATAAACAACTGATAATTCAAACATTTAATCCCCAAGTCATTATCATTTAATTCAAAATAAGATACCTCTTTCAGTTTACACTGAATTTGAACATGACTCGTGAATTTAATGACGATAAATAAAATCAATCCTAAAGGGGGTTCAGAAATAATAAAAAGGACATAAAACCAATGACTAGATTACATAAAAATGAAGGGCATTAGTGAACAAAACAGAGACAAAAAAGTCTCAACAAAGTCGATAATATCCATAGGTTAAACAACAAACTATTCTCATTAACAGCCTTATCCTTGAATCGATTGAGACTGCAAAAAGTGATACAACTCCTCCAGATTATCACTTTCAAAAATGATCTCACTGTCTTCAGAATGAAATACATCAGGATATTCTTCCACATACCCATCATCACTCAAAGGGAGTTCACCAAGATGACTCACACTTAATACAGTGTAATAGGGAGACCCCCACTCATCGTTAACCTCAAAATCCACTTGTAATGTCAAATAAGCATTTTCGGTACAAAAGGTATATTGAGAAAAAATGTTCTCATCTAAAATGAAAGGAAATGATAAACTAGAGCCTATTGTTTTCTGCCCATAGTCACTTTGAATCTCAAGCATAGTTATCCCTCCTAGCAATATATTAATAGAGAATTCTCAATATTTTATTTCCATATTTACATTAAAATCAATCAAATAGATTATAATGCTATATTATCAGCTATTAGGCTTCATGTTTTCCAACACCTGAAAAGGCACTAAAAAACGATATAAACCTTCAACTGATTCACTTTCAAATACAATTTTAGTTGTTTCATCATGAACTATTTCAGGTAAATTCTCTGTACCAATATTTCTAGCCGTTCTGACTAAATAACGAGGAAAATCGTTTAAACGGGCTTCCTTCTGAGCAGGATTAACCCATAGAACTAAATATTCTCCTGATTTTGTTTGGGTATCGCAATGAAATAAAAAACTAGGACTATCATCATCACTCCAACTCTTATCATGTAAGAAAGGAAAATCTGATAACTCAAATCCTAAGTCAAAATCTCTTCCGAATTCATCCTGAAATTGATACATAGAAAACCTCAACTCTGAATGTTTAGAAAACCCACTTATCCATAACATTCCTTATGGCACCAAAATAGAATAAAAGGCCTAAACATGATTCTACTCTCCATTGTCATGTATTACGCCTACTCTCTTAGATCAATTCGTTTTCCCCAAATAACCTCAGGTTATGTACCAGCTTTTACCTTCCATACTCAAATGCCGATAAAAATATAAAATAAATTTAAAAACATCACTTTGAATATAACTTAACCCACTTTTAAAGTGTCTAACATTTGAAAAGGGGCTAAAAAACGATAAAGTGCATTAACATCTTCACTAGAAAATAAAATCTTACTATTCTCATCATGAGCAATTTCAGGAACTTCTTGAGAACCAAAATTAGTCGCCGTTAAAATAGAATAACGTGGAAAATTACAATTTCTCCTTGAAACATCTTTATGCTCAACCCATAACAGAAGATATTCTTTCTCATTTGGCTCTAAAGCATGAAAAACAAAACTAGGACACTCATCTAAATGAAAGCTCAAATCCTCTAAAAAAGGAAAAGCAGCAATGTCAAAACCCAAATCAAAATCCGAGCCGAATTCTTGTTGATATATATGCATAACACCCCCACTCAAACCGCCAACCTAATCTCCTTATTTGCAATATGACGATCAGAATTAAAAACGCAATAATAAAATAATTTGTTACAAATCTATACTACTACGCATCTGATTAAAATTCGCTCTGTTTTTAGAGTTTTTAAGAATATAAATGGTTTTTATATTTTAAAGTGGAATATTAAAACAGTTCAAAAATATACTTTAATATTAAATTTCAGATAATTACATACAGATAATGAGAGCACTAATTGAAGCAGATAAAATACAATCAGCATACTTATTTTTAGACATTTTATGATTTAGAAACTATTTTTAAAGGTTTAAGAATAAATAATGAAGCGTTTTTCTATAAAAGTCGATGAGAAAAAGTCAAATACACTCTATTGAAACTCCATCAGATAACGGCATACCTCATTACTTGATTCACTTTCAAATAGTAACGGGCTTGCCTCATCAAGCTCAAAATCTGCACCGACTAAATCTGTCACTCTTGCCTTTAATACTGTATAGCGAGCATTAGATTGTGAGCGCAATTCAACATTAAAATAGTCGACCCACAATATTTGATAAGACCACTGTCCCGAAGGATCTAGATGGCCAAAGATAAAACTTGGGCATCGATCTTGTTGTCTACTTTTATCAAATAAAAAAGGAAAAATAGCCAAATCAAAACCTAAGTCAAAATCAAGCCCAAATGCTTTCTGATATCGATACATAACCTATCTCAAAATTAACATCGAATATATCACTCACATTTTACGCCGACCTAATAAAGGGAAAAAGCCATATTTCAAAAATGAATTAGACAAAATCGGAACCAATATATCATTTTTATAAAAATCAGATATAACACTTAACCAAGCCACACACTTTTCCCCTCCTATTCCTCATTAAGATGACAGCGTTAATGACGAGATAATATACTAATACCTATCTTTCTTTAATCAGTAATATAAAAATGATTGAAAAAAATAGGCTATCCCCACCCATAACCTCTGAAAGTGAAATTCAAAAATTTAATCAACTCGCAAAAGAATGGCGCGATCCAAATGGAAAATTCAAACATGTACATAAGTTCAATCAAGCAAGATTAACCAATATAAGATCGTCAATATCAACACATTTTGATCGCGATCTTAGTCGAGATCTTCCTTTTGAGGGGATCAGCATACTTGATATTGGTTGTGGTGCCGGATTACTGGCAGAACCATTAGCAACTTCAGGTGCAACAATGACAGGGATCGATGCAAGTGCAATGAATATTGCCATTGCTAAACAAGATGCAGAAATAAAAAATGTTTCAATAAACTATGTACACTGTTTAGCTGAAGACCTCATCCATTCTGATGAAAATAGCGTCATTGAGAATAGTTATGATGTCATTCTAAATACAGAAGTCATTGAACATGTAAATGATAAAAATAGGCTTATTGATACTTGCTGTCAATTACTGCGCCCAGGGGGATTATTGATCATGGCCACATTGAATCGAACAATAATCTCATATTTTATTGCCATTTTAGGGGCAGAATATATCATGCGCTATCTTCCTATCGGTACACATCAATGGAAACATTTCGTAAAACCAGCTGAAATAATACAGCGATTACAAGTTCATCAACTCACACCTCTTTATACACAAGGGATGAGTTTCAACCCACTCACTCAGCAATGGTATACCCATAAAAATACCAAAGTAAACTATCTTCTCTATGCAACTAAAGCTAAACCATAGATTGATGACTGCATATAACTTATCATCCTTATAAATTAGTCATATTAAGACAGGAAAGACAGTGTCAAAAATAGATATTCTCGTCGGTACAACATTAGGAAGTGCTGAATATGTCGCCGATGAAATAGCATCCAAACTTACCGCTTTAGGCCATGAGATCCAAGTCCATTTAACACCAAATAGAGCAGAATTAATGCCTGATTCGATCTGGTTTATCGTCTCTTCCACTCATGGCGCTGGCGATCTTCCGAATAATATCCAACCTTTTTATGATGAGATCGAGCAAAACAAACCCGATCTTAGCAATCAAATGTTCATTATTTGCGCCATTGGTGATTCGAGTTATGATACTTTCTGCCATGGGCCAATCAAGCTAAACACCTTACTAGAGCAGTACTCAGCTAAAACTTATGTGGATAAGATCAAAATAGATATTCAACAGGATCCCATCCCTGAAGAGGCTGCCTTATCTTGGTTGAACCTATGGTGCGATCAACTTTAAGATCGAAATAAGCCGATCGCTTTTTGATCAACTCACAGGTTAGATCCACCTTATCCACACTTTATATGTTTTTTGTATATATGTGTGGATAAGGTATTATTTTATTCTATTATAACTCTGTATTATTCAATACATGATCATCAATAAGATCATGGCTGTGGATAAGTAATCGATCTATCCCCAAGTTATATTCAATTTGATCCCGATCTGATCACAGGATCGCTTTGTCACTACCAATTGAATATAAAGGCAAAATAAGATTATCCACAGAATTGTGCGATCTTAATAATAAATATAATAAGAGATCTATATAAAGATCTTAAGATCTATTAAGCGATCGCATGAGATCAAAACAAGTGAAATAGATCGTTCACCTTCTGATGATCCAATGCTAAAATACCCCGCTCGAAATCAATTCAGTCTTTTACCAATTGAAGGTTATTTAATGCTTTTTCATGAACGCTTTGATGTGATCGTTATAGGTGGTGGTCATGCTGGCACAGAAGCCGCTTTAGCTTCTGCTAGAATAGGATCAAAAACCCTACTGCTCACACATAATATTGATACATTAGGACAAATGTCCTGTAATCCAGCCATTGGTGGAATTGGTAAAGGGCATTTAGTTAAAGAAATTGATGCGTTAGGCGGCGCAATGGCAACTGCTACAGACTTTGCTGGAATTCAATTTAGAACATTAAATTCAAGTAAAGGGCCTGCTGTACGAGCAACACGTGCGCAAGCCGATAGAAATCTTTACAGGCTAAAAATACAAAATATTTTACAAAATCAACCAAATTTACGTATTTTTCAACAAGCTGTAGACGACTTAGTCGTTGAAAATGAAAAAGTAATAGGTGTCATTACCCAAATGGGATTGGCTTTTGAAGCCCCTGCAGTCGTGTTAACCGCAGGCACTTTTCTTGGAGGAAAAATTCATATTGGACTTGAGAATTATAGTGGTGGCCGTGCCGGTGATCCGCCAGCTATTGCACTTGCCCATAGACTTCGTGAATTACCTATTCGAGTAGGTCGTTTAAAAACAGGTACACCACCTAGAATAGATGCTAATAGTATCAATTTTGAGCTCATGTCAGAGCAAAAAGGGGACAATCCTCTGCCTGTGATGTCCTTTTTAGGCAATGTAGATCAGCATCCTGAACAAGTTTCTTGCCATATTACTCATACAAATGAACAAACCCACGAGATCATTCGTGGAGGCTTAGATCGTAGCCCTATGTATTCAGGTGTCATCGAAGGTATTGGACCACGATATTGCCCTTCTATTGAAGATAAAGTGCATAGATTTGCTGATAAAAACTCTCACCAGATCTTTATTGAACCTGAAGGATTAAATACCAATGAGATCTATCCAAATGGGATCTCAACTAGCTTACCTTTCGATGTGCAATTAAATTTGGTGCGATCGATCAAAGGGATGGAGCAAGCTCAGATCATAAGACCTGGCTATGCGATCGAATATGATTATTTTGATCCGCGGGATCTTAAAAACTCTTTAGAAACAAAAACGATTAATGGTTTGTTTTTTGCGGGACAAATTAATGGCACGACAGGTTACGAAGAAGCGGGGGCCCAAGGTTTGTTAGCCGGAATGAATGCTTCACTGCAAGTACAAGGTAAAGCGCCATGGGCTCCACGTCGTGATGAAGCTTATTTAGGCGTCCTTGTTGATGACTTATCCACATTAGGCACCAAAGAACCTTATCGTATGTTTACCAGTCGTGCTGAATACCGTTTATTATTACGGGAAGATAATGCTGATTTACGTTTAACGGAAAAAGGCCGTGAGTTAGGTTTAGTTGATGATCAACGCTGGGCAATATTTAATGAGAAACAAGAAGCGATAGAAACTGAATTGCAGCGTCTTCGCAATCAGTGGGTTCATCCAAACTCTCCTTTAATTGATGTGTTAAATCCAGAACTGAAGACACCTATTGCTAGAGAAGCTTCCTTTGAAGAGTTATTAAGACGTCCTGAAATGGATTACCCGAAACTAATGTCACTTGAAGGTTTTGGGCCCGGTCTTGAAAACATGCAAGCGGCTGAACAAGTCCAAATTCAAGTTAAATACTCAGGTTATATTCAACGTCAGCAGGATGAAATCGATAAAGCCATTCGTCATGAAAAAACGGGATTACCCTTAGATTTGGATTACCAAGAGGTCCCTGGCTTATCCAATGAAGTCATTGCTAAGATGAATCAACATAAACCTGAAACCATAGGCCAAGCTTCGCGAATTTCAGGTATGACACCGGCTGCGATCTCAATTTTATTAGTGCATTTGAAAAAGCGAGGCTTGTTAAGAAAAAGTGCCTAATAAAAAGACTGAATAAGTAAATATATAGAAGGAGCTGAGTGCTCCTTCTTATATTTACAGAGCAATGGTAGTAAACTGAGTATCTTAAAATGAATTAATCTGTGTGTTCTTTGAGGGTGTTTCTGTGTTATCAACACAATTAGATAGTTATTTAGCAGCCATGGGCCTAGACGCAAAACCAGAGCAAAAACAACAGCTACTTGATTTTGTTGGTATGCTACACAAATGGAATAAAGCCTATAATTTAACGGCTATTCGCGATCCTGAGCAAATGTTAATTAGGCATATTATGGATAGCTTGGCAGTATCGACGCATTTGCAAGGCAAACGTTTTATCGATGTGGGGACTGGACCGGGCTTACCGGGGATCCCGCTGGCTATTCTTAATCCTGATAAAGAATTTGTTTTGTTGGATAGTTTAGGAAAACGTGTTCGTTTTCAAAAACAGGTTCAATTTGATTTAGGTATTCACAATATTAGCTCAGTTGAAAGTCGAGTCGAGGCTTATCAACCGGCAGAAAAATTTGATGGAGTCTTAAGCCGTGCTTTTGCTTCAATTCAAGATATGTTGCACTGGTGTGAACATTTACCGTCAAGTTCTGGTTGTTTTTATGCGCTAAAAGGTCAGCTATCTGATGAAGAAATGAATAATTTACCTAATGGCTTTGAAATCACCGATGTGATTGAATTATCTATTCCTAAATTGAATGAGCAAAGGCATTTACTTCGTGTTGTGAAGCAAAAAGGACCCGTGGCGTAATTGAGTAGTTGCAATCTTCGGCCGTATCAAGCAATTTGTACTTATAATTGAGTGAAAATCGGTCAGTTATAATGGTTACAAGAGTGAATTTGTACTTGAAGTCTTGTTGTAGGACGATGCAAAAAAGATAGGATGATATTTTGGGAAAAGTGATTGCCGTAGCCAACCAGAAAGGTGGTGTTGGAAAAACCACAACATGCGTTAATTTATCGGCGTCATTAGCGGCGACGAAACGGCGAGTGTTATTAATTGATCTCGATCCCCAAGGTAATGCGACTATGGGGAGCGGTATTAATAAATATGACGTTGAGCACACCGCTTATGATTTGTTGGTGGATGAAAAGCCATTTAGTGAAGTGGTTTGCCGAGAAACCAGCGGTCAATATGATTTAATCGCGGGAAATGGTGATGTCACAGCAGCAGAAGTTAAGCTGATGAACTTTTTTGCAAGAGAGATCAGGCTACGTAATGCGTTGGCGCCCATTAGAGATGACTATGACTTTATTTTTATTGATTGCCCACCGTCATTGAATATGTTGACAGTCAATGCCATGTCAGCTGCCGATGCTGTGATTGTTCCTATGCAATGTGAATATTATGCACTTGAAGGGATAACATCTTTAAAAGAAACCATTGATCAGCTTAGTAGTATGGTCAATCCTGGCTTACATATCGAGGGCATATTACGCACTATGTACGATCCGCGTAATCGTTTGTCTACTGATGTGTCTGATCAGTTAAAACAGCATTTTGGTGACAAAGTTTATCATACTGTTATTCCTCGCAATGTCCGTTTGGCTGAAGCGCCGAGTTTTGGCACACCCGCTATGTATTATGAAAAATCCAGTGCTGGAGCAAAAGCCTATCTTGCTCTTGCGGGAGAAATTATTCGTCGTGCCGATGAGCAAGCGAGCAATAAGCAAGCTTAAGGGAATACTATGACACAAAAGAAAAGAGGGTTAGGTAAAGGGCTTGATGCATTATTAAGTACCAGTAACGGTGCTGAGCAACAAGAAAATACCGAAGTCATGGTCAATGAGAAACATGATGATGGCAAGGCAGTTAATATATCACAAGATTGTTTGCTTGACTTAGATGTGGACTTATTATCACCGGGACAATATCAGCCCAGAAAAGACATGTCACCGGAAGCATTGGAAGAACTAGCAAAATCCATTGTTAAGCAAGGGATTATTCAGCCAGTTGTGGTTAGAAAAGTGTCTTCAACAGGTTATGAGATTATTGCAGGTGAACGACGTTGGCGTGCCGCTCAATTAGCTGAGTTATCCACGATTCCTTGTCTTGTTAAACAAGTCCCTGATGAAGCGGCAATGTCAATTGCATTAATTGAAAATATTCAGCGTGAAGATTTAAATGCTATGGAAGAAGCCATGGCATTGCATCGCTTGTTACATGAGTTTGAATTAACCCATCAACAAATTGCCGATGCTGTCGGAAAATCTCGAGCCACAGTATCAAATTTATTGAGATTAAATAGTTTAAACGATGCGGTTAAGAAAATGTTGGAGTATGGTGATATTGATATGGGCCACGCTCGCGCTTTGTTAGCCATTGAGGGGGATGAGCAAACAATTTTAGCAAGATTAGTCGTTTCTAAAGAATTGACCGTGCGGGAAACGGAACGATTAGTGAACAAAACTCTGACTCCAACTGAAAAAGCAGAAAAACCGAGTAAAGATCACGATGTTTGTCGCTTAGAAAATCAATTAATCGAGCGCTTAGGTGCGAAAGTATCAATCTCGCATAATAAAAAAGGTAAAGGTAAATTGATAATTAATTACCAAGATTTAGCCGAACTTGATGGAATTATCGAGAAAATTGGTTAAAAATGCCAAGTTAAGGCAATATTATGTAACTTTGTAACAATTGTTAATCTTATCATTTCGGACTTTTGACATGGATCACGTTAAAAGTCTCCAATTTTATTCAGTTAAACTTGCTTTGAAGTGCCGAAACGGTATACTTTCGCAAGCTTTTTGTCCATCACGTTTATACGAATGACTATCATTCGGTTTTCGATAACAAAAAGTTCTAATGCGGAGGAGGTAAGTTGAGTAAGATTTTAGCGCGTCGTGGCCGGCGATCAGCCTACAAGTTGGTGATGATGCAGGCGGCGGTAGCTGTCACTGCTTCAATTTTCTTTTTCGCTATGTGGGGAGCCCAGTTTGGTTATTCTGCGTTAGCAGGTGCTGCCATTGCTGTGCTTCCTAATTTTGTATTCGCAACCCTCGCTTTTTCCCATACGGGAGCGAGTGCGTCAGCAAAGGTCATTAAGACTTTTTACTGGGGGGAAGCGGTAAAGATGTTGTTAACAATTGTCATGTTTTCGTTGGTGTTTGTTTATATCAAGGTGGTTTTTACGCCCCTTTTTGTTTGTTATACATTAGCGTTAATTGTACATTGGGCAGCTCCTTTATATTTCAAGCAAAGTTAAGTGGGATGAATCATGTCTGCATCTGCAACCGGTGATGTAACACCGCAGGGCTATATCCAGCATCATTTGGCTAACCTAACGGTTGGTGAAGGGTTTTGGACATGGCATATTGATTCGTTGCTCTTTTCGGTGGGTCTTGGCGTTTTGTTTTTATGGATATTTCGTAGCGTTGGAAAAAAAGCGACAACAGGCGTTCCCGGTAAACTTCAATGTTTTATTGAGATGATTGTTGAATTCGTTGACAGCAGCGTGAAAGAAACTTTCCATGGTCGCAATCCTGTCATCGCACCGCTAGCGTTAACAATTTTCGTGTGGATTTTCTTAATGAATCTCATGGATATGGTACCTGTGGATTGGATACCATCTTTGGCCGCAGCTGCGGGCATTCCATACATGAAGATTGTGCCTAGCACTGACGTAAACATTACTTTCAGCTTAGGCTTAGGTGTGTTTGTGCTGGTTGTGTATTACAGCATTAAAGTCAAAGGTGTGACAGGTTTTGTAAAAGAGCTGACGTTACAGCCCTTTAACCACTGGGCAATGATACCCGTCAACTTGTTACTTGAGTCGGTTACTCTGATTGCGAAGCCAATTTCATTGGCATTGCGTTTGTTTGGTAACTTGTACGCAGGTGAGTTGATTTTCATCCTTATTGCGCTTATGTATAGCGCCAATTGGGCGATAGCTTCATTAGGTGTAGGTTTACAACTAGCGTGGTTAATCTTCCATATTTTGGTGATTACATTGCAAGCGTTTATCTTCATGATGTTGACCATAGTTTATTTAAGCATGGCGCATGAAGATCACTAAGGGTAGTTGAAGATTTTTTTAAACTAAATCAATTAACTAAATAACGATTTAGAATACTGGAGATAGAGATGGAAACTGTATTAGGCATGACAGCTATTGCTGTTGCTCTGTTGATTGGTATGGGTGCTTTAGGTACTGCTATCGGTTTCGGCCTTTTAGGTGGCAAGTTCTTAGAAGGCGCTGCGCGTCAACCAGAAATGGCGCCTATGTTACAAGTTAAAATGTTCATTGTTGCAGGTCTATTGGATGCTGTAACTATGATCGGTGTGGGTATTGCACTATACATGTTATTTACTAACCCATTGGGTGCAATGCTGTAATAAACGCTTCTGTCTTTAATCTAAATAGGAGGCTGTTGTGAATTTCAACGCTACCCTAATCGGTCAGACGGTCGCCTTTATTATCTTCGTGTGGTTCTGCATGAAGTTTGTTTGGCCACCTTTGATGAATGCCATCGAAGAGCGCCAAAAAAGGATTGCCGGCGGTTTAGCAGATGCTGAACATGCAGCAAAAGACCTAGAGTTGGCACGGGCGAAAGCCACTGCGCAACTAAAAGAAGCTAAAGTGAAAGCTAACGAAATAATTGAGCAAGCGAACAAACGTAAAGCTCAAATTGTTGACGAAGCTAAAGCTGAGGCAGACGCTGAGCGCGCTAATATTATCGCTCAGGGTAAAGCAGAAATTGAAGCTGAACGTAATCGCGTAAAAGAGGATCTGCGTAAGCAGGTTGCTTCTCTGGTTATCACAGGTACCGAGAAAATCCTTGAACGTTCGATTGATGAAGCCGCCCATAGCGACATAGTTAATAAACTTGTCGCCGAAATTTGATAAGGGAGTTGAGTTATGGCTGAATTAACCACCATTGCTCGTCCTTACGCAAAGGCTGCTTTTGATTTTGCTGTTGAGAAAAATGCGGTGGAAAGTTGGGCAGAAATGCTGAACTTTATGGCTTTGGTGAGTGAAAACGAATCAATGCATCCATTGTTGACTGGCGGTTTGTCCAGTCAAAAGCTTGCCGAACTCTTTATTGGAGTGTGTGGTGAGCAACTCAATGAGCAAAGTCAAAACCTAGTCAGGGTAATGGCTGAAAACGGTCGTTTAGAAGCGCTACCTGCTGTATATCAACAATATGTTGAATTGCGTAATGAATGGGCAAAGGAAATAGAAGCGAATATCGTTTCTGCAACTGAGCTGAGTTCGACGCAACTACAGGAGATAAGTGTTTCTTTAGAGAAACGTCTCGCACGCAAAGTTAAGCTGAATTGCAGCATAGACACCACGCTTATTGCGGGTGTGATCATTCATGCAGGAGACCTTGTCATTGATGGCTCGGTCCGCGGTAAAATATCGCGTCTGTCTGATAAGCTGCAGTCGTAATTGGGAGTTTGAGCATGCAACTGAATTCCACTGAAATCAGCGATCTGATTAAACAGCGGATCGAGCAGTTTGAAGTCGTTAGTGAAGCTCGCAACGAAGGTACTATCGTTGCAGTAAGTGACGGCATCATCCGCATCAACGGTTTAGCCGATGTGATGCAGGGTGAGATGATTGAACTGCCAGGTAACCGTTTTGCTATCGCGTTGAACCTTGAACGCGACAGTGTCGGTGCCGTCGTAATGGGCCCTTATGCATCATTGGCAGAGGGTGACAAAGTTAAAACTACTGGTCGTATTCTTGAAGTACCAGTAGGTCGTGGTCTACTGGGCCGTGTCGTTAATACTTTAGGTGAGCCTATCGATGGAAAAGGAGCGGTTGAACATGACGGCTTCTCACCTGTTGAAGTGATTGCCCCAGGTGTTATTGAGCGTAAATCAGTATCACAACCTGTTCAAACAGGATATAAAACCGTTGATTCAATGATCCCAATTGGTCGTGGACAACGTGAATTGGTCATTGGTGACCGTCAAACAGGTAAAACTGCGTTGGCCATCGATGCCATTATCAACCAGAAAGATTCTGGTATTAAATGTGTTTACGTTGCTGTTGGGCAAAAAGCCTCAACCATTGCTAACGTAGTACGTAAGTTAGAAGAGCATGGTGCACTTAACAACACTATCGTTGTTGTTGCGACTGCATCAGAAGCTGCTGCCTTGCAGTTCTTGGCACCTTATTCTGGGTGTTCAATGGGTGAATACTTCCGCGACCGCGGTGAAGATGCGTTAATCGTATATGATGATTTGTCTAAGCAAGCTGTTGCTTATCGCCAAATTTCATTGCTATTGAAGCGTCCACCTGGACGTGAAGCTTATCCTGGTGATGTTTTCTATCTCCACTCTCGTTTACTTGAGCGTGCATCACGTGTAAACGAAGATTATGTAGAGAAATTCACGGGTGGTGAAGTAAAAGGCCAAACCGGTTCACTTACCGCGCTGCCGATTATTGAAACCCAAGCAGGTGACGTTTCAGCATTCGTACCGACTAACGTAATTTCGATTACAGATGGTCAAATCTTCCTTGAAACAGATTTGTTTAACTCAGGCTTACGTCCTGCGGTTAACCCAGGTATTTCTGTTTCACGTGTGGGTGGTGCGGCGCAGAGTAAGATCATTAAGAAACTGTCTGGTGGTATTCGTACCGCACTTGCACAGTATCGAGAGCTTGCGGCCTTCTCACAATTTGCATCGGATCTTGATGATGCAACACGTGCTCAATTAGAGCATGGTGAGCGTGTTACCGAATTAATGAAGCAAAAGCAATATGCGCCTATGAGTATCGCTTGCCAGGCTGTGTCTATTTTCGCAGCTGAGAAAGGTTACCTGAAAAGCGTTGAGCTGAACAAAATCATTGATTTTGAAGCCTCTTTGCTCTCGTTCATGAACAGCGAGTATGCTGACCTTATGAAAAACATCAACGAAACTGGCAACTATAATGCCGACATCGAAGGTGAAATTAAGGCTGGCCTCGATAAGTTCGTCGAAACCCAAACCTGGTAATGACAAATGAGGTGTCTGTGGCACCTCTGGTCCAGATTGGAGAGTAAAGATGGCCGGCGCTAAAGAGATTAAAAGTAAGATCGCGAGTGTACAAAACACTCAGAAGATCACTTCCGCCATGGAAATGGTGGCAGCCAGCAAGATGCGCAAAGCGCAAGATCGAATGGCTGCGAGTCGTCCATATGCGGAAACCATGCGTAAGGTGATTGGTCACGTGGCGCAAGGCTCTCTCGAGTATAAACACCCCTATTTAGAGGTGAGAGAAGCTAAGCGGGTTGGTTACATTGTTGTATCAACTGACCGTGGTCTTTGTGGTGGTCTGAACGTTAACCTTTTCAAAAAGGTAATGGCAGACATGAAAAACTGGAAAGAGCAAGGTGTAGAATTTGATTTCTGCCCTATCGGTGCTCGTAGTGTTCAGTTTTTCAAAAGCTTTGGTGGTAATGTATTGGCCCAAGCATCGGCATTAGGTGATTCACCTAAATTGGATGACTTGATTGGTACAGTACGTGTCATGTTAGAAGCTTACAACGAAGGCAAACTGGATCGTTTGTACATAGTATTCAACAAATTTGTGAATACCATGTCGCAAACGCCTGTGATCGAACAGCTACTGCCTTTGCCTAAGTCTGAAGAAGATGAGCATGCTCATCATTGGGATTACATTTACGAGCCAGATCCAAAAGCACTTTTGGAAACATTATTGGTTCGTTATGTGGAGTCTCAAGTCTATCAAGGTGTTGTTGAAAATGTTGCGTCTGAGCAAGCTGCCCGTATGGTAGCAATGAAGGCAGCAACCGATAATGCTGGCGATATGATCAGTGATTTGCAACTGGTGTATAACAAGGCTCGACAAGCTGCGATTACGCAAGAATTGTCGGAAATTGTTTCAGGTGCAGCTGCGGTTTAGGCTAGGTAACGAATACAAGTTTTAGAGGATTAATCATGAGCACAGGTACTGTTGTCCAAGTGATTGGCGCGGTTGTGGACGTTGAGTTTCCACAAGATACCGTACCTCAAGTATACGACGCTCTAAAAATTATTGGTGAAAGCCCATGTAAAGGCTTGGTGCTGGAAGTTCAGCAGCAACTTGGTGGCGGTGTCGTCCGCGCCATTGCCATGGGTACATCCGATGGTTTGAGTCGTGGTATCGAGGTAGAAAACTCAGGTTCACCAATTTCAGTTCCGGTTGGGGATGCGACCCTAGGCCGTATCATGAACGTATTGGGTGAGCCTATCGATGAAGCGGGTCCAATTGGTGAAAAAGATCGTTATGTTATTCACCGTGATGCGCCTTCATATGAAGATCAATCAAACACCACTGAACTTTTAGAAACAGGTATCAAGGTTATTGACCTTGTTTGTCCGTTTGCTAAAGGGGGTAAAGTCGGTCTGTTTGGTGGTGCGGGTGTTGGTAAGACCGTTAACATGATGGAGCTTATTAACAACATCGCTAAAGCGCACTCAGGTTTATCCGTTTTCGCTGGTGTAGGTGAGCGTACTCGTGAGGGTAACGATTTCTACTACGAGATGGAAGATTCAGGCGTACTCGACAAAGTGGCCATGGTTTATGGTCAAATGAATGAGCCGCCAGGAAACCGTCTACGTGTTGCACTGTCTGGTTTGACCATGGCTGAGAAGTTCCGTGACGAAGGTCGTGACGTATTATTATTCGTAGATAATATTTACCGTTACACCCTTGCCGGTACAGAAGTATCAGCATTGCTAGGGCGTATGCCTTCAGCGGTAGGTTATCAGCCAACATTGGCTGAAGAGATGGGTGTGCTTCAAGAGCGTATTACTTCGACTAAAACAGGGTCAATTACCTCTGTTCAAGCCGTTTACGTTCCTGCGGATGATTTAACCGATCCATCACCTGCAACCACATTTGCTCACTTAGATGCGACTGTCGTATTGTCACGTCAAATTGCATCACTGGGTATTTACCCAGCGGTTGACCCATTGGATTCGACGTCACGTCAATTAGATCCTTTGGTTGTTGGTCAAGAGCATTATGACATTGCAAACGGTGTTCAAACCGTATTACAACGTTATAAAGAACTAAAAGACATCATCGCTATTTTGGGTATGGATGAATTATCTGATGAAGATAAGACAACCGTAGCACGTGCCCGTAAGATTGAGCGTTTCTTGTCTCAGCCATTCTTTGTTGCTGAAATCTTTACTGGTTCTCCAGGTAAGTACGTTTCACTTAAAGACACGATCCGTGGCTTTAAAGGGCTATTGGAAGGTGAATTTGATCACATTCCAGAGCAAGCGTTCTACATGGTTGGCTCTATCGACGAAGCTGTCGAAAAAGCGAATAAAAAGTAACTCGCCTTGGGCCAGTTTAACAGCAAACAGGGTGATGGCATGACAATACGACTTGATGTTGTAAGTGCAGAAAGCAGCATCTTTGGTGATCAGGTACTGAGTTTACAAGTCACTGGTGCCGAAGGTGAACTAGGTATTAAGTTAGGTCATGCTCCTTTGCTGACAAGCATTAGACCTGGCATGGTACGTATCGCTAGGCTAGATAGTAAAGAAGACGTGTTTTATCTTTCAGGCGGTTTGCTTGAAGTTCAACCGAATTCTGTTGCTATCATGGCAGATGTGGTCATGCGTGCTGATGAAATTGACGAAAAAGCCGCTGAAGAAGCCAAGCGTCATGCAGAGGCCAGTATGGCCAAAGCGGGTGCGGACTTCGATTACGCTGCGGCGGCAAAAGAGTTGGCGCAAGCCGTTGCTCAATTGCGTGTCGTTGAGACCATCAAGAAAAACCTAGCTAAATAAGGTTATTCTTCACTGACGATGTTTGAAATAGCAGTGTGATTGACCTGCTTATATAGAAAAAAGGCGCCTCACGGCGCCTTTTTTGTTTTATAACCATTGGCTTAAGTGCTGATTATTCTGTAGTATTTGTGACTGCCAGTTATCTTTGGAGGGAGCCTTGTGCAAGAGGAATGCAGTTGGGTACAGTTAGGTGATTTCAAGCTCGATATACAGCAGCAGATTTTATATTATCAAGATAGTGAGCTATCTGTTGAGCCCAAAGTGCTTCAGCTATTAATGTATCTTTATCAACAACACCAGCGATATGTCACACTTCAAGAGCTTCATGATAATGTATGGTCCGATAGAGTTGTCTCAGATACGGCGGTGCGTAGCGCAATCAAAAAGCTGCGCACATTGTTTAATGATACGGATTTAAATGCGCCTCAATATATAAAATCGGTTCCAAAGCGCGGTTATAAGCTTATTTGTTCTATTGAACTGTCTTCAGATATTCTGCAAACATCTGTGTCGGCAATTAAAAGTGAGCCTGAAATTGAATCAAAAGTTATTCACCCTATTGTGGTTAATCGAGCAGGCTTCAGACAATGGACGCCTTGGTATACTATTGCTTTAGCGGTAGTGATATTGATGATCACCTTGTCAGTTTTAAGTGCTAAGCAACTTATTTCAAAGGCAATACCGCCTGATAATATTATTGCGCTAACATCAGTATCATCTTTTCTCGGACAGAAGCTTACCCTTGAAGTCAGTAGTGATAATAGCTTAGTTGCTTTTACCGGAAAGGTGACAAGTGAGCAAGATAATCAAGTTTATTTACTTAATAAACAAAGTGGACATGTGGATCAGCTCACTTATGACGCGAAAAATGCCACTTATCTAAGTTTTGTAAAAGATAACACTCAGATTGTTTATACCGATCTTGTTGCGGGGGCGAGTTCACTTGGTAAGGTGTCAGTGAATGAGGTAAACACTGTGCCTACCTTGTTACTCAGTGATTATCATTTCATCGGCGATGTGCATATTGGGCAAACTGAAAATGAAGTCATTGTACTATTGGCACGAGAAGCCAGTGATACACCTATGTATTACCGCTTAAATATTGATTCTTTAGCATTAAATCTGCTGTTATCCACGAGTAATACTGGGGAGCATTTTTCTATGGCCAAGTTGTCTCCAGATAAACAGAAAATAGCGGCAATAAAAGCATTAAATCATAAGCAAGTTGAATTAAGTGTGGTTGATTTAGCCTCTAAAAAACAGGTTTTTAATAAGATACTTTCTCATAGTAAGCTGCCATTTGATTGGAAGAGCGATACGGAATTACTGCTTTTGTATTCTAATAAGTTGGTGTTGTTGGAGCTGGAGACGCAATCAGAAAACACACTGCTAGTGGATGTTGGTAGTCGGTTTTCTTGGCTAAGTGCGAGTAAAAATACCTTGACCTTATTACAGCAAGATTTGTCACGTAGAACACAATTTTATGTAGAAGAAAGCCTAACGGCATCAAAAAAATGTGCTTTAAATCAGTGTTATCAGCATCACTTCTTAAATATGGATAAGGAGGTGAGTTCGGTTTTCTATGCCGATGCAGAGCATAAATGGATCACCAGTACAATAGGTGAAGTCAATGAGTTGGCTTTATATAATGAGGTTACACGGACTAAGCAAGTCTTCTTTACTGGGAATGAGGCGATAGAAATCCAGCAATATTCTGCTAAGCAATCTGCTTTACTTGTTAAAATCGCCGATCGGTTAGCGCTTTTGAAATTAGAAACTCACTTGAATAATCAAGTTAATTTGGATTCAAAGAGGGCGCAGACTCGATGGACTGCAAATTTGCACTATCTAACGGCTAAGCATCAGGTCGTGAGTGATGCCGTGTTTGCAAATGCCCAGAATTTAAGATTACCACCTAAAACCCTAGGTGAAGATGAATATGTGTTTTATGGGGAGCGGATAGGTGGGCGTTGGCAAATACAACAGCTTAATTTAACCAATATGCAAGCTAAGGTACTGATACAAGATTTTCGCTCTATTCGTCTATCGGATCACGGTTATGTGTTAGCGAATGAGTCGGGTTGGCTATTTACTATGAAGGCTAATCAAAAAACCATAATGCCACTGAATAAACAAATAAACCTTACTGAGATTTCTAGATGGTATGTCAAAGGATCTATTGTGTACTGGAGTGATTTTGATTACCGTTTTAGCTATATTCATGAACTTGATTTATTGAGTAATAAATTTAAAACTCGCAAGTCTCGTCTTTATCACCTCTTTCCTCGTATCGCGTTATCCCCTATAGGTAACAGGTTTATTTATCGCTCAAATCCTATTGAACACAATGAAATTAAACAATTTATTTTTTAGTTTCTCATTCTCAATATTAAAGAATCTCTTTAGTTATAGTTTAGTTATAGCCTAAAAAATGCAATATCCTCATAGTGCAATGGCGCCGAAAGCTAACGCTTGATGCACTTTATTATTTTAAGCACTGTTAGGAATAATCGATGAGATGGATAACGCAAAAAACCGTTTTTAGTGGCTTAATATTGACGTCTGCACTGTTAATGATGAGTGGTTGGCAATTGGGCTTTTCCGGCAATAAGGATTATGTGGCTGCCAATAGTATTAATATTAGTCAGGTTCAGAGTGGTGATTTTGCTCAAGAAGTCACGGGATATGGCTCATTGCAATCCTTATATCAACGATCCATTACCGCAACGACGACAGCCGTTGTTGATAAGATACATTTAAAGCCTGGTGCCATTGTTGAGGCTGATACCTTAATTATCACTCTTAAAAACCCACAATTAGAAGTTGCGCTGCAACAAGCGTTAGGGGAACTGAAAAATAGTAAGACTCAGAAGCGTAAGCTGATTTTAGAACAGCAACGTGAAGTGCTTGCTCAGCAATCTGAATTATCTCAATACCAAGCCGATGCCGAGATGGCAAGTTTACAAGCTGAGGCAGAAGCCCCCTTAGCTGAAATTGGGATTATCTCTGTTGTGGAGGCGAAAAAAGGCCGTTTAAATGCTAAACAATTACAAGAAAAGCTTGCCTTTGAATTACAGAAGTTTGAAAAATTAAAGCAAGCACACCAAGAGTATTTATCCATTCAAGATGAAATCATTTTACAGGCCCAAGCCGATTTTAATAATGCCAAGTATCAACTGGATCAATTGGTGGTGAAAGCGGGGATCACAGGGGTATTACAGAGTTTACCAGTCACATTAGGTCAAAGTGTTAACTTGGGTGACAAGTTGGCCCATGTGGGGAGCTTATCACCACTCATTGCCGAGATAAGTGTGCCGCAGATGTTGGCTAATTTAGTGCAGTTAAATGCTGTGGCCGAAATTGATACCCGTCATGGACTTGTTGAGGGTAAAGTGGTGAGAATTGCACCTGTGGTCGAAAAGGGGGCAGTGCGAGTCGATATTGAATTACCTGAAGACTTAAGTCCTAATATTCGCCCGCTACAAATGGTGGATGCGGTGATTTTGGGTCAGTCCCGCAGTCAGGTGAATTTTATTGATACGCCTCAAGGTGTGAGCGAAAACAGTGTTAGCTCTGTTTTTAAGCTAGTGAATGAGAATACCGGAATCTTGACTCAGGTTAAATTTGGACAAATTTCAGGTAAACGTATCGAAGTTATTTCAGGGCTTAGTGCGGGAGATAAGGTCGTGGTTGCTGGGATTGAAGCATCGAATGCTACTCAAATTCAATTAACTTATTAATGCATTAATTAAACCTGAGCCTAAACAGATTAGCAGGAGTATAAAGATGAAAAAGGAAGTTTTACGCATTCAAGCTATTCAAAAAAGCTTTGACTCACAAGCGGAAACGGCACAAGTTTTAAAAGGAATAGATTTCAGTATCAGTGAAGGGGAGTATGTCGCGATTTCGGGCCCATCGGGTTGTGGTAAATCCACTTTATTAAATATTCTTGGCTTATTAGATACCCCTGATGCTGGGGAATATCATATCGATGGGTTATTAGTGTCGAGTATGAATGGCGATCAGCGCGCCGAGATCCGCAGCCGCCGCATAGGTTTCGTGTTTCAAGCCTTTAACTTACTCGATGATGAAACGGTACTGGATAATGTGGCATTGCCATTGAAATACCGTGGCGACAGTAAGATGCAAAGACAAACACGAGCAAACGAATGTCTGAAGATGGTGGGATTAGCGGATAAAGCGGGCTTGTTCCCCAATCAGCTCTCTGGCGGGCAGCAGCAAAGAGTATCGATTGCACGGGCGCTGGCGGCAGATTCAGGCATTATGTTGGTGGATGAACCCACAGGCAACTTAGACTCTAAAAATGGTGATGCCGTGATGGCGTTACTGGATAGGCTAAATAAACAAGGCACCACTATTGTTCTTGTTACCCACGATCCTCGCTATGCACAAATGGCCCACAGGCAAATTCAGCTACTTGATGGCAGAGTACAGGCCGATGTGAGAAAGAATGCGCAGAAGGCGATACAAAAGGGAGAGCAAATTGAGAAGGAGAGTTTCGCATGTTAAACACGGCATGGCGTCATCTTTTCAGAGCGAAACAATATTATGCGACTGTGGTGTTGAGCCTGACACTGACATTAACTATGGTGTTTGTCATTTTCAGTATTGTTGATACTGTATTACTTAAGCCACTTCCCTATGGGGATAGTGATAACCTATATGTATTTGAAGGGACGATGCTTTATCAGGGGCGGCATGAGTCTGCGACTAACAGTAAGGTCTTGTTAGATACAAAAGAAGTGAGTCAAGAATTTGCTGATATTGCCGTGTATTTTTCATGGTCGGACTATAAGCTATTTGAGTTACCATCTCGCCCCGATGTGCCTGTGTTTTTTGGCAGCAGTAACTTATTTGAGGTACTTAAGGTTAAACCTGTTTTGGGGCGCTTTTTTGATGAGCGTGAAAAGCTGGGTAACAAACAACCTTCGGCCATTTTGAGCTTTAATGCGTGGCAGCAGCATTTTGCGGGTGATGAGAATATTATCGGCAAGTCAGTGCAACTGAATGAGCGCCGCTTTACCGTGATTGGTGTCACGAGTGATGATTGGGTATTACCCAATAAAGATGATGTCGCAAACGCGATCTGGTTACCATTAGATATGGATGAGCAATTTAACCCTATTACATTTGGAGGTATTACTGATGGTGTAAAAGGTTTGGTTCGTCTGACAAGTGAGCAAAATGTGGAGCGAATTAAACAGCAGCTAAATGATCATATGATGGCTGCTGCCATGATTACGTTTCCTGATGTTGTGAAAGATTATGATATTGGTACTCAATTACAATCTTTTAATCAAGCCTTACGCGGTGATAGTGTTCGCTTGGTGTGGATGTTAATCGCCGGTGCCGCTTTATTAACCTTAATGGCGCTGATTAATTTGGGGAATGTGCAAGTTGCTCGCGGTATGAGCCGAGTGAAATCTTTGGCCGTCAGTTATGCCTTTGGGGCTAAGCGTAAACAGCTGTTTAAAGAAAGCCTAAAGCATAACCTTATCCTGCTCAGTATTCCCATGTTATTCGCTTTACTCCTGACTAGCTTGAGTTTTGAATTAGTGCAAAGTATCGCTAGTAATGTATTACCTAGGCTCGGCAGTTTAAGCATTAGTTTCAATATCGTGTTATTCGCCGTTCTCATGTGTGCTTGTATCGCCTTATTGTTTAGTTGGATCGAATTGAGTCTAGTGAATGAGGCCAGTTTATTATTCAGCTTGCAAAGTAGCGGTAAAGGCACAGGTAAGCAACTGAGCCGTGGTGTCAGCCATAGCTTAATTGGGCTGCAATTGCTTTTTTCTGTCATTACGTTGGTGGCGACCAGTCAAGTGTTGATGGCAACGCTTACCGAAACGCTCAGAAAGACACAGATAACGACTGAAAACTTGTGGTCACTGGAAGTGAATTATGCCCTCGTTGACAGTAAAGAAGAGCGTAAAAATCTACAGCGCAGTATTGCACAACATTTTTTTGATCACGCCGATGTGATTAAGGTGAGTCGAGCCAACCAGACTCGTGTGCCTTTTACTATGAACCAGTTAGCCTTATTTAACGAGAAAAATGTCAAAATCAGTAATGTAAGAAATAGTGATATTGATGATAAGCAATTGACGTTATTTGATATGGCTATTCAAGGTCGTGGCTTTACTCATGATGATCTCGAACTTGAGCATAGGCCAGCCATAATCAATCAAAGGCTGGCCGATAAATTTAACGAAAATCCAATAGGACAAAAAGTAAAGCTCTATAGTGAAGATACGTTTTTAACCATTGTCGGCGTTGTTAGCAATACGGATTATCCGGGCAGGTCGAGATATGAAGTGGATGAAATTTTTGTTCCAAGTCATTACACTGGTAATCGCACCGATGTCTTGTTGATGAAGTTGAGCGACGAACATGCTGGTTTTACCTTGAGTGAAGTGTATCGTCAATTGACCCAAATTGATCCAAGACTTGATGTTGTTCGTTTATCCAGTATTGAAGATGACTTTGCTAAGATCAGTCGAGATCAACGTTTTGGTGCAATACTCGCAGGTGGATTGTCTTTTATTTCCTTACTCATGGTGATCGCGGGCATTGCTGGCATGGTCAGTTATATGGTCAATATGCGCCGTTATGATTTAGGCGTGCGTTTGGCCATGGGTGCCAATAATAAACGTTTGCTTCGTAGTCAGTTATGGCTGCTAGCTCAGCCGTTAGCGGTGAGTTTTCTATTTGCCTTTTCGTTGGCGTATTTTGCTTTGGGTTATAGCCGTACCATCCCCGAGTGGCACTTTGCCATTTATTGGACTGAGATGTTTTATGCCTTAGGGCTTTTAAGCCTTTTTGTTGTACTGGCTTGCGTTATGCCTATCGCCAAAGTCTTGCGCACAGATCCGATTAAAGCCTTGCGAAATGAGTAAGGACGGTAATGGATAAAAAGTAGAATTAATAAGCTAATGAGTGATTGCGCAATGAAAAAAAGGATTGAATAGGATCATGGATGAATTAATGAAACACAGTGTAGCGAATAAGATACTGACATTATATTGGAATTACGACTCCCCTTATTCAAGGTGTATTAAATGGCTATTGCTCAATCAAGAGGTTGAGCATATGGATAAGATATTAAACTGGGAACAAATGACACAAGATGCACTTTTATATCAGGCTAATCCAAAAAGGCAAGTGCCAACCTTAGCTGAGTATGATTCTGGTGTATTGGTCGCAAGTCAGACTGACTCTTTATTGATAGGGTTAGCGCATGTTGGGCCGAATTGGTATCAATCACTCGATGCAAAGTTATACCGCTTGGCAGATAGTGAGGTGGAAACCAGTATTATTTTTCTGTTTCGGGCTAATTTATTAAAAGAAAAATTTGGTCAATCACATAATAGTGAACTCATGCTTAAGGCGGGTATTGATACTTATAAAACATCGATTGATTTGTTAATAGATCATCTTTTGGCTGATGGGCATGTAGGAGTTGATGGAGATAAGGAAGAGATGAATATAGGTGCTGTACTGCAGCCCGCTCCATGATGCCAGTCGCTGAGCGGAGTTATCGGCAAGCAGAATTAATGCACTTTATCCAGCAAGTTGAATCTGACGTCGATTATCAAACGATGCTAGGTGAAGTCGCCGCCAACCTGAGCAAACAGCATGTCAATGTGCTAAATCAGGTGTCATTTTTTTGGGCTGGTGGGATCTAAGTGAGATTTTTATAAAACCTTTTAACTTAGTCATACAATACCAATCATACAAAGCTAATCATATAAAACAACTTATATAAATAAAGGAATATATCATGCTACGTAGTCTTAATCTTTCAAAAAAGATGGTGATATTATTCTCAAGCAAGGTGCGCATATACAGGGGGATATTATTTTAGATATCGCTAAAGGTGCCAATATCGGAAAGATAGTGTACTTATACTAAATCTATTATTAACGACTTTTTGGTGGTTAAGAACAATTCCTTGAATGCTTTATATGCTCAATAGCTTAAAATTATTGAGTATATGAATCCGTATAAAAATATATATTAAAAGTTAAAGGGTTAATTTTTATAGATGCCTTTTGATTTTAACTTTCAATATAATTGTTTTTTATTGATTGTCATGAAGGAAGAGTAAGGTTGTAGTTACCAATAATGCAATATTAAGTTTTGTTGTTTTCTCTTTAAATAGTATGAATATTGGTTTTGTTTACTATTTATAGTTATGCTTAGTAATGTTTTATGCTGAATAGTTTTTTTGTAAATGATCCATTTTGCATATTTATGGTCGTTTTTTATCGTTATCAAGTTGAAATTTTTAATTCTCTAATTTATACATCTATAAATGATTTGGTATTATATTTGTAGTATATTTGGGTTAGTTAAAAAGGGGGATACTTAATAATAATATCAAATAAACACTTACATTTATCATGGTTTATATTTTTGCATATATCTGTTTTAAATTGTTTTTTGCCTTTTGTGTGTCTGATTGTATTAATTTCTAAAATAAACTTTTTTACTGTGGGTATATTGAAAGCCTATTTTCACTATGATAGTTTTTTGAGCATTATAATAATGTTGATATTGAGTTGGAATAGTCATTGAATATATTAAAAGGCCGACGAGCCGTTATTTATTGTGAGGGTTGTTTTGGTTCAAAAACCAGTAAGGTAGCCGCTTCTTATTTGCGATATTGTGGTTCTGATTGTGTTGCGGTTATTGATAGCGACAAGGCTGGTCAGCGTGTTGTAGATATATTAGGTTATGGTAAGGGTATACCTATAATATCAGGTCTGGAACAATTAGGAAAAATAAAACCTGATGTATTTATGATTGGATTTGGATTATTTTCTAATGTGCTGCCTAGTGCGGTAAGAGAAAGTATAAAACAAGCATTATTATTAAAAATGGATGTTGTTTCAGGTTTGCATTTTAAATTAGCAGATGATCCAGAGTTGTCAGCATTAGCTCATCAATATGATTGTCAAATTTGGGATACGAAAGAGCCATCACGTCATTTACGAACCAGTAATAATCGCCTTGTTAATAAGGATAATTTTATTATTCATACTGTTGGTAGCGATTGCCGTGTAGGAAAAAAAACCACAGCGTTAGAGATAGCGGCTGAATGTCGGCGCCAAGGCATCTCTGCAGTGATGGCTGCTACAGGCCAAAGTGGTATGTATATTACGGGAAATGGCATAGCCGTTGATGCGGTACCTGCTGACTTTATTGCTGGTGCCAGTGAAGACTTAGTACTTGATTTATGCGATGAAAATAAATGGATTCTTGTTGAAGGGCAAGGGGCTATTTCTCATCCTGCATACAGTGGCGTCACCCTTGGATTATTGCATGGTGTTATGCCTCAAGCATTAGTCTTATGTCATCAAGCTAACCTCACTCACCATAAAGGTTGGCCTGACTCACCGTTACGTTCGCTTTCAGAGCTTATTAGCATGTATGAGCAGTTAGGCAGTTATATGCGCAAGAGTAAAGTAGTGGCAATTAGTGTTAATTGTGAGGGAATGGGTACTGATGAGGCTGAAAAATACCTCATTAAAGTAGAGCAAGAAACAGGTTTACCCGCAACGGACGTGATTTTGTTTGGAGCGAGTAAGTTAGTTAAATGTTTACATCAGTTTATTGGTGAAGAGACGCAAGTTGCTTGTTAAATAAATTCAAATAAAAAATAAGATAATAGCTAGTCATATTAAGGATAATGTATGTTGCTTCAAGTTAATTCGGTCGAATCTTTGGGTAGTTCAGCATTTATACCTTCTTCAAAACCAGAAACTCAGCGTGCGATTATTGCGGCTACTTTAGCTAAAGGTACATCATTAATACACAATGATTTACGGTGTTTTGAAACGGATACAATGAAACAAGCCTGTAGAAATATAGGGGCTATCATTGAAGAAAAAGAAGGTTTCCTTAAAGTTCAAGGTGTGGGTCGAAGATTTACTGCTGATAAACGCGTTATTGATGCAGTAGGATCAGGCTTAGTATTTCGTGTTTTTACTGCGATCACTTCTTTTGGTGAGTCGGCAGAAATTGTCACCGGGGATACTGTATTAAGAACGCGAGTGATGGCCCCATTATTTGATGCATTAGAAACACTTGGAGCAAGTATTCATTGTATATCTGAGCCAGGGAAAGCACCCATTGTGAATTGGGGAGGGGGTTTTAAAGGAGGACATTGTATTATTCCTGGTAATGTCAGTTCACAATTTATTACTGCTATTATGTTTGCTGCACCTATGGCGGATGAACCGACTCGTATTTCAATATCAGGTGAAATATTATCGAGTTCTTATATAAGGCAAACAATTGATACTTTAGAGAAAGCAGGAATAAAAGTAGAGGCTAAATCTGATTTAGCAGAGATAATTGTTTATCCTGGTGAATATCAAACTGCCGAATACCTGATTAGTGGTGACTATACCTCTTCTTCTTATCTTATTGGTGCTGCTGCGATTATTCCGGGAACAACCGTACTTTCAAATATATCCAGTAAGAGTCTACAAGGTGAACGAGCCATTATTGATGTAATCAAAGCGTTAGGAGTAAAGGTTAGCTTTGATGATCAACGCAATGAACTCACGTTATTTAATGAGCAAGATGAGCTGTCAGGAGAGTTTGAATTTGATGCAAGTGACTATCCTAATATTGTGCCTACCTTGGCTGCCATAGGAGCGTATGTTCAGGGAACTTTTCGTGTTATTGGAGGCTCAATTACACGTTTACATAAGTCACCACGAATAGAAGCTATTATTTCTGAACTTAAAACCTTGGGGGTTGATATTACTCCGTTATTAAAAGATGGAGTCTATGATGGCTTTGTTATTCATGGTAAATCACATTATGAGGGAGGGAAAACCTTATCTAGCTGGGGAGATCATCGAATTTTTATGTCCTTATTTGTTGCTTCATTAAGGTGTAAAAATGCCAATTTATTGGAAGGTTATTCTGATGTTATTTGTTCTTTTCCTAGTTTTTTCAATGAATTTAAGCAACTTGGTGTTAAATTTAAAGAAGTGGAACAAGATATAAAAGACGGATTTAAACGGGCTTAAATTCAGAGGCGTGCTGTATGGATTTAGGTATTTCAGGCAAAACGGCTTTAGTGTTTGGCGCCAGTCGAGGATTAGGTCGAGGAATTAGTCAAGCACTCTTGCAAGAGGCGGTGAATTTAGTATTAGTTTCACGCTCCCCTGCTGAATCGGCTGCTGTATTAAGACAATCAAATATCAATAAGAATATTAAAATATATCATTTAAGCTTAGACACAAGTGATAGGCATGCTGTTGATTCTTTGTTGAGTTTTTTAGCTGAAAAGAAAATTGAAATTGATATTTTGATTAATATTTCTAAAGGGCCAAATGTAGGAATGGCACTGACAATGTCTTCGTCACAATACGAAAATGATTTTCAAGCTATGGTGGGTTTTTATATCGAAGCGAGTCGATTGTTGGCCCAAGGTATGAAACAGAGAAATTGGGGGCGTATTATTACAATCGCCTCTTCAGGAGTATGCCAACCTATTGCTGACTTAGCAATTTCAAATACTCTTAGAGCAGCATTGGTAAGTTGGAATAAAACTTTAGCCAATGAAGTGGCGGCAGATGGTATTACGGTAAACACGATTATTCCCGGGCGGATCCATACAGAAAGAGTGGATGAGATTGATCGTGCTCGAGCGCAGCGGCAACAGAAAGATATTAGCGATGTGATTAAAGCCAGTCAGGCTACCATCCCCATGCAACGATATGGCACAGTTGCAGAATTTAGTACCTGTGTTCTTTATTTATGCAGCCAAGGTGCTGGTTATATTACAGGAAGCAGTATTCGAGTCGATGGTGGGCTTGTGTTGTCTATTTAGTGACTTACAAGGATATTCAAATGTTAACTTTAGACCAAATAAATTTTTATCATGATAATGGATATTTAGTTGTTGAAGATGTGATTTCACCAGCGATATTGCAACATGCCCTACAAGCGATTGACGAAGTGGTTAGTGGTGAAAATAGTCAAGGTAGTTTTGAGCTCGAGCCTAAGGATAAGCAAACAATACGCCGTATTTGGTCTCCAACAAAAAAACACCCAGCATTTTGGCAGATAGCAACGGATAAAGACCTATTAGAGAAGATCGCGGATCTGATAGGGAAGAATATCACCTTTCATTATAGTAAGTTGAATATGAAGGGGCCTAAGGTGGGAAGTGTTGTTGAATGGCATCAAGATTTTTCTTATTACCCTCATACCAATAGTGATTTATTAACGGTATTAATTGCACTTGATCCTATGGATGCTGAAAATGGAGGACTCAAAGTTATTCCAAAATCACATAAATTAGGATTGAGTGAGCATTATATTGATGGGTATTTTCGTGGCAAACTGGACGATATAGAAGAAGATGAGGTTGTACATTTACAAGTTCCTGCCGGAGGAGCTATTTTTCTTCATTGTCTGACAAAGCATGCATCCGATAGAAATACTTCTAATCGATCTCGGCGCACATTCTTACCCGCCTATAGAGCTGCGGATGCTTTTCCTATCTATTTTGGTCCTCATGCATCCCATAATGAACCTGGAGCGAAAACTGTACTTGGTCAGGCCTCTAAATTTGCTCGCGTAGAGAAGGGGATATATTCATTGCCTTTTGCCGAGAGAGAGTTTGGCTCTATTTATGATATCCAAGAAGGTTCACACCTTAATAAGCGGTTGGATGAAATGAAGTTAAGTGGATATGCCGTAGATTAAGGACATGAGTGATGGAATTGGAACAAAGTCTAGCTCTAAATATTCGTGATTTAATGCCTTATAAAGCTGGAATGACCAAAAGGGAGTTACAGCGTGAGAAGGGATTAAATCGAGTTGATAAGTTTGCGAGTAATGAGAGCCCTAAAGGTCTATCTGCTTATATTAAAGACGAAATATACAGTAGTTTAGAAGAGGCGCACTGTTATCCTGATTATCAACAATTGCGTGAAGCCATAGCGAATAATGCCAATGTAATGGAAAGTCAGGTTATTTTAGGCAATGGTTCTATTGATGTCATCGAATTAGCTTTTCGTTTAATGGCTAAAAAGGGAGGGCACTTACTGTGTTCTGAATTTGGTTATTTTTCTTATCCCTTATTAGCTCAAGCTGTGGGGTTAGGCATTAAAACCGTACCCTCTGGACAGCAATTTTGCCATGAAATTCAGCATTTACTGGCTCAGTGTAATAGTCAAACCGCCATTATAGCGTTAGATAGTCCGAGTAATATGTCGGGGCAAATGCTGTCTATTAAGCAGTTAACAGATTTATTAACAGTCGTACCTAAACACGTATTGGTATTATTAGATCAGGCTTATATAGAATTTGCCCATGAGGCGATATCACAAGCCAGTGTAAGGTTATTAAAAACCTTTGATAATTTATTAATTACTAGAACTTTTTCAAAGGCTTATGGTTTAGCTGGTTTACGGGTAGGCTATGGACTGGCAAATGTGAAATTGATCGATTGGCTATCTCGTTTACAAAGGCCTTTTCCGATTGCCGGTATGGCCGCTACAGCAGCAGTTGCCAGTTTACAAGATCCTGAACATCTGCAACAAATCTTAATGCAAGTCAATGAAGGTAAGCATTTTTTAATCGATAAACTCACTGAATTAGGCTTTAAAATTATTAATGGAGAAGGTAATTTCATTCTTATTTTACTGAATGAAGATGATTTTGAATTATCAGAGTTTCTGCTTACTCAGGGCATTATTGTGCGTGCTATGGGGAGTTACAAACGTCCTGATTTAGTCAGAGTGTCTGTTTCTACTCCTGAAAGTCATTATCGTTTAGTTGATGCGATTAAGCGTTTTCAATCAAGGAAGAGGCTAGCAGGATGAATATTGTTATTTTAAATAATTTTTGGCGTTATCCAAGTACCGAACGTTGGGATTTTGAATTAGTCGAATATGAAAAATGGATTTGCCATGATATACATCAAGTCAGCTATATCTGCAATGCTAGAGGGAAAACGGCTGTAACGGCTGAAAAGGGAACTTATACTCTCTATGAAGTTGACCATTTTAATGATTTACAGCAGCTAGAAGATATCGTTAGGACTATTATCGAGGTTAAGGGGCCGATTGATAGATTAATCGCCTTTTCTGAAAACTTATTATCTCCCGCTGCGAGTTTAAGAGAGCAATTTTCTATTTCTGGCCCTAATGTTGCGCAAACTTTATTGGCAAGAGATAAAGTTAAAATGAAAGAGCGCTTAATAGAGTCAGGTCTTAGAGCACCGCGCTATTGTGCCTTATCAGAGACATTATCAAATGAAGATTATCAGCATTTTGCTAATGAAGTGGGTTTCCCTCTGATATTAAAACCTGTAGATGGTGCATCAAGTATTGATGTGTTAAAGATAGATAATCTTGAGCAGTTACAAGAGGCACTGATAGTTAACAGAACTGGTAAGTGGGAGCTTGAAGAGTTTATTGCTGGGAATATTTATCATGTCGATGGCTTAGTTGATGATCAAGGGAAAGTGATTTTTTGTGTAGCCAGTCAATATATTAATACTTGTTTAGATTTTAGTTTTACAAGCCCACTTGGGGCGATAATGCTAGAGTTTTCTTCTCCTTTAAATCAGCGTATTGCTCACTTCAGTGCTGATTGTTTATCTGCTTTGTCATTTAAAAATTGTGCTTTTCATCTTGAGTTGTTTCTCACTTTCGATAATGAATTAGTTTTCCTTGAAGTTGGAGCACGAGTTGCGGGAGCCGATGTCCCTTATATGATAGAGCATAATACTGGGGTCAATTTATTTAAGCATTGGATCGACTTAATTCTTTATGGGCAAACAGAAGTTAAGCCTGTTTATAATAAATTAGGTGCATGGTTGATGTTTGGCCTTCCAGAGCATTTACCACAGCGTGTGGTCTCAGTGACTGATTTTATTGGTACTGTTCCTTCCATATATCGCCAGCTTTTACCTAAATTAAATAGTAAGTTAATAAAAGAAGGTGGCTATTGTTCTTTACAGTCTGGGCGCTTTTTATTTTCAAATGAGTCCAAACCTCGATTAACGCAAGATGTGCAAAAAGTTGTTGATGGATTTCAAATGGAGTTACAAGTTTCAGGAGATCAAGATGAAGAATAAAGCGCTATTGATTTTGGCCCACCAAGGGCGATCTTATATAAAAGACATACGTCGTTATTTAGATTTATTAAATGTAAAGTGCATTATCCTTAGTTCAAAACCGAGAGATGAGCGTGATTTAGCGCTGCTGAAAGAACATAGTGAGAAAGTTTGGGTATTGGAAACGGATTGCATTACCGAAGATGGGCTATTTGAGACGTTAAAACAGGCTCAGAATGATTTTGAGGTAGTGAATACATTAGCCACATTTGAAGCTTATAGAGTATTGATGGCAAAGGCGAATCAAACTTTAAGTGGTTCGGATGTTGATACGCATTCTCTGATGCAATGCATGGATAAACATAGTTGTCGTCAGACATTATTCAATCACGGTCTTTCTCACGTGCGCAGTGAGTTATTAGAAGATGAATCGCAATTGCTTAGGCTAAAACAAGATGAGAATGCTTATTTTATAAAACCCCGTCGAGGAGCAGGCTCTTTTGCTTGTTTTCGTTTAACTGATGATATTACTCTGACTAAGTTAGCTCAACTCAAGGAGCAAATGCGCTCAGATAAACAGTTCGCCGCTATTTTTAATGGTCAGTTTGATTTTATTGCTGAGGGTTATATTCGCGGAGATGAATTTAGCTTTGAAACCTTTGTGATTGATGAAGAGGTTTATGTTGTTGGTGTACATGCTAAATATGTTGAGGAGCAGCAAGGAACAACATTAGAAGTCAGTAACTCTTTACCTGCACTGAATTTAACCAATAGCGAGCAGCTGCAAGGCGAAGCATTTATTACTCGTTGTTTAGCGGCATTAAATTTAAAGCAAGGAGCTTATCATATTGAAACTCGATATGATCGCGATAATAAGCGGTGGGAAGTTATCGAAGTGAATACTCGTATGGGAGGGGCGCTAATCAATCAATCGGTAGAAGTCTTTACCGGTGGAGAGTCTTTTTTGAAATTATGGATAGAGCTTTTATGCGGAACCAATGCGGTAATGCGTACAGGGTTAAAAGAAAAAATGACAAAGTTAAGAGAGAGTCGGCGCCGCGCTGCCGATCAAATTAACGCCGCCAGTGTCTTCATTAGCCGTTATGGCCTTCCTGGTAAAACATTGTCCCATTTAAGCATAGATAAGGTCATGATTAAGCCTGATATTATTGATATGCCTGTTCGAGTTGGTACCACAATGGCTAAATCTGAACGAGGCCTTTTTCTTTGTAACGCGTTATGGAAAGTGGACATCGATTCCTTATCTGATTCACTGGATAACTTACCTCTTCAGTTTGATGCTGGAATGGAAGTTGCCTACGACAATTAATTTACCCATTAAAATAATGAAAGGAATTTATTATGAATAGAGTTACTAATTGTGGGATCCTTCGTCCTAAGCCATTTTATTCACTTGCTGAAGGTCAGCAAGTTAGGGCTCGTTTAGACAGTTATTTAGATCAAAAAATGAAAGAATGGTCGGATACAGTTCCATATGCGAATCACCTAGAAAGTAAAGATATTAACAGTGAGTGGTACCGTCGGCATACTCTAGAGCATGTATGGCGTATTAGACTCAGTCGTTCGGCACATTGTAAGGCCTTACATGCCATCACGAAAGTATCTCCAGAAGCGGCACAACTTTATGCCGAGTATCAAGCTGATGAAATGAATCACGATACTTTATTTTGGGAAGACTGCGAAGCGCTTGGGATCACTAAGGAAGAATTGTTATCTACTGAGCCTTTTTTGGCGACTCGATTGTTACAAGGTTTCTTTTATTTTATTAGTGAGCATGAAAATCCTATTGGTGTGGTTGCTTCTAGTTATCTTGTTGAATATACGACGGCTAAGTTGACCCCAAAACAAATGGAGTCGATGAAAACATCTGTTGGTGAAGAAAAAATACAAGGGCAATTGGCGCATATTAATACAGATTTAGGTGATGATCATGCCGGAGAAATGTGGCGCATTTTACGCCTTCTTATTCAAAGTGAGGATGATGTTGAATTAGTGCTGCGTTATTTTGACGATATTCAAACGATTCTAGCGATGTATTTTCGAGAGCTTTATGAGGCAACGATAACAACAAGTCACGCCGCTTAATCTCGTTATGGGAACAGTTTCACTGTTCCCTTTTGTTTGTTAAGGATAACAAAATGCATAAAGTTTCAATTCCTACAACAGGAGAAGATTTTCTTCTTCCTGATCGTGCCTATTTAACTGATGCCGAGGAGCTGCAGTTAACAGGTTTAAAGTTTGGATGTCGTAAAGGTGCTTGTGGAATTTGTGCAATCAAAGTGATAGCGGGAAATAATAAGTTGTCTGTGGCCAAACAACGTGAGACTAAGTTGTTGGCTCGTATGGGGCATAGTCCAGACTCCGTAAGACTTGCATGCCAATGTCAGCTCTATGGTGATATAACGATTGTGGCGATATAAGGGCTAGATTGATGCTATTGATTAATAGAAATATAGAAAGGCCTTCCTTTAGTTTAATTGTCTGTGTGATTTTCATGTTACTTGGCATCGCTGCCATCTTTCAATTGCCAGTAAAATTATTACCTGATACCACCAACCCAGAACTCAAAATTGAAACCCTATGGAGAGGGGCTTCGCCTTACGAAATAGAAGCTAATATTCTAGAAAAACAAGAAAATGTATTAAGAGATATCGCTAATATTGAAGAAATAAGAAGTATGGCTTATCAAGGTCGAGGCGTGATCACTTTATCTGTTGCAAATGGTGTGAATCGAACAGAACTTTTAATCAATATCTTGAGTAAGTTAAATAATGTAAAAGCGTTTCCCATTGATGCTGAACCTCCAAAAGTCAAAAGCCTTTCTTCAGCGGGATCGCTGGTTTTTTTATTTTTACGAAAAAAGGCCGCAAATGACACACCCATTGATGATTATGATGCGTTAATTGAGACAAGTGTTCGTAGTCGTTTAGAGTCCATCGAGGGGGTGGCTGGCGTCGAGACTTTCATTGGGGCCAAAGAAGAATATCAAATTATTATCGATCCATTAAAAGCGGCTTACCTTGGGGTTTCATTAATTGATGTGGCTAAATCGCTAAAAGATATTAGCGATATAAGCAGTGGGACTATGGCGGTTGGGCGTAAACAATATTTATTGCGGCTTGCTGCTCAAGAGTCACCTCAACAAATAGAAGACCTCATATTGCAATGGCGCCAGGGAAATCCCGTGAGGCTTAAAGATATTGCTGATGTTCAGATCCGCCGAGGTAAACGGGAGAGCTTTGCTGTGTATAATGGAGAGCCTGCCATTGGCTTAAGGCTAACTCGTGCAGTGGGGGCAAATGTATTAGCAACCTTAGATCGTGTTTTTTATGAAATAGAAGATATGAATCAAGGCCTTTTAGTTCCACATCAATTACAAATTGAAAAGTCCTTTGATCCTTCTATTTTCATTAACCGTTCTTTGATGATGGTATCGTCTAATATTATTATCGGGATCTTGATGGCGATGTCGATATTATTCCTTTTCTTTAAACGTTGGCAACCCACTTTAATCGTGGGGATCAGTGTGCCTTTATCGCTTTTAGTCAGTTTTGTCTTTCTGTTTATATTTGATCGTACCATTAATGTGATTACCTTAGCTGGGTTGGCATTTGCCAGTGGTATGGTGATGGATGCAACCATAGTAGTGTTAGAAAGTATCACTCAACAGCGAGAGCAAGGTAAGTCTATTGTGACAGCTTGTATACAAGGGACTAGCCAAGTATGGAAGGCCTTATTGACCTCAACGTTAACGACTGTTGCCATATTTTTACCTATCGCTTTCACTGATAATAGTGATGCAGAATTATTTTCTGATCTGGCATTGGCTATTACAGCGTCAGTGGTCATGTCGTTATTTGTTGCCTTGTTTATTATTCCCATTATTTATAAAAAATTGTTTTCATTGACTAATAAAGAGATACCAATAAACATTAAGTCGTCAAAAACGCTATCTATTGGTTGGCTACGACGGCTAACGGAGACTAAGCGTCGACAAATATCTTGGATTGTATTGCTTATTTTAGGGCCATTGGTGATTGCCGCTTCTTTACTACCAGAATTGGATTATTTGCCCCCGTTACGCAAAGATTCTGTCGATACTTTTATGCGTTTTCCTGCGAGTGCACATTTAGATTTAATTGAGCAAGAAATTGTTTTACCTATGGTGGATAGATTACAGCCATATCTGGATGGGACTCAATCCCCCAGTTTGAAAAACTATTTTATTGCTGTGTCACCCGGTGTCATGTCTATGGCTGTTAGGGCGAAGGATCAAGCAGAAGTGAATGATCTTAAAGCCCTCATTATTAATGAAGTCACTGCTGATTTTCCCGATACTCAAACTTATAGCTCGCAAGGTTCTATTACAGGGAAATTCGGTGGCAATAGGAGTTTTACTTTTCACATACAAAGTGATGATTTAATGGCTTTGAAACAGAGTGTTGAAACCATTATTCCCAAAATAAAGGATAAGATCCCAAATGCAGTAGTGAAAGCTTCGCCATCACTTTCGGGAGGTCAACCAGAATTAAGAGTCACTGCTGATAATGAAGGCTTAAGTGAGGCGGGCTGGGATTATACTGACTTTAAAGATGTGATTAAAATTATGGGAGATGGCTTATATATTGGCGAATATTTTAATGGAAAAGACCGAATTAATAAGATTGTAAAAACGACGCCGAATGAGACGCCAGAGCAATGGCTTCAAACACCACTGAGCAATCACAATGGAAGGCTTATTTACTTAAATAATATTGCCGAAGTTAAAGAAACTCAAACACCGTTAAAATTAAGTCGAGTGAACCGTCGACGGGCTATCTCTTTAACCATTATTCCCCCCCCTGAGATGACATTGGGCGTGGCAGTGGCCACTATTGAGCAACTCTTATTAACTGTGCGATCAGATTTGCCTGCTGACGCCAGTATTTTAATGGGGAAAACGGCAAACAAGTTGAACCAATCAGTGACAAATTTAATGTTACTTTTGTTTGTTGCAATACTCTTACTTTTCATCATCATTGCAATGTTATTTAACTCTATACGACATGGTTTATTAGTGACTATGACCTTGCCTTTGGCCGCTGTCGGAGGGGTATTAATGCTCATGGTGTTAAATATTTTTACAGTGCAAACACTGGATTTATTAACCTTAATTGGTTTTATTATTTTGTCTGGTTTAGTGGTGAATAATGCCATTCTATTGGTTTGTGCTTTTTTGGATAATCAAAAAGCGGGAAGTCTTTACTCTGACGCCGTTTATCAAGCAGTACAACAAAGAATGAGACCGATACTCATTAGTACCTTAACCAGTATTTTTGGCATGCTTCCTTTATTACTCAATCCTGGAACGGGATCTGAAATCTATCGGGGTTTAGCTGCGGTGGTCGTTGGTGGTATGACTGTGAGCCTCATCTTTACGCTTATTTTAATTCCTTGTTTGCTTCTTGTGTTTCGCCCGAAAACATTAGCATCACCCGTTATCACATCAGAGATCAATGCACATGCTTAATTATTTATTTGGATTGTTAGTTATTTTGATGAGTTCGCCTTTATTGGCATCATCTGTGGTGGTGACAGCACCCATAAATAAAACGGAACTCACTAAGACATTTACAGCGGCTGGTGAAGTTGTTTCTGTGCGTGAAGTGGATATTGCCATGGAAGTGGTAGGGAAATTAGATTGGGTTGCTCAAGTGGGGACTTTTGTTCAAGAAGGACAGTCATTAGCGACACTTGACACTGAAAAGTATGAACTCCAGCTTGCCAGTCACCTTGCTTATATTGCACAGCTAAAATCAGAGATTGAATATGCTCAGCGGGCTGTAAAACGCAGTGAGGCATTATCCTCCAAGAAAAGCATTTCAGAACAAGCGCTGGATGATATTCGTCAACCTTTGATCTTAGCGACGTTAACCTTAGAAAAGGCGGAGATTGATCGCCAGTTGTTGATGTTAAAACTCAAACAGAGTCACATTAAGGCGCCTTTTGATGGTCAAGTTGTGACTCGTAATAAGGTGGAAGGGGCTTTTGTCGAGCAAGGAGATGTCATTTTAACCTTTGTCGATATTCACAACAAAGAAGTGAGTGCTAAATTACCTGTTTTACAGCTGGCTCATTTACAACAAGGTAAAACAAAGGTGACGATTCACCTTACTGATCACGATATTTCTGGCAGTATAAAGTCTGTGGTGCAAGCAGGTGACGAGCATTCCAGATTGGCGGAAGTTCGAATCATTAGTGATGCACTTTCATCGCCTATTTCTACTCCCTTACAATTGACCATTAATAGCCTATATTCTCGTCAAATATGGGCTGTACCTCGTGATGCCTTGGTTGTAAAAGCTGGAAAGTCTTTTGTTTATCAGATCTCTCATCAAGGTAAGGCTAAGCGTGTTGAGGTAAACATTTTAAATGAAAAAGATAAAGATACTGTGATGTTAGAAGGAGATTTGATTGCGGATGAAAAGGTGGTTGTTCGTGGCATGGAGTCATTATCAGCAGGCATGGACGTAGTCACGTTATAACAGTATAAAAATTAAATTATTGATCATTTAAGGGACGAATATGATATTTCACAATGAAGAAGTGCGTTTTTTATGGAGTATACCTGTAGGAGGAGAGCAAAAAGAGGCCTCATCTTCTAGAAAGATAGGATTCAATTTAGAAGGGATGATTGATTATGCTCAGCGGGCAGAAGCTATGGGCATTGAACAATTATTATTGGGAGTGGGGTTTCATTGTCCCGACCCTATAGCCTATGTCGGTAGTTTAATTCGTGCCACATCGAAAATAAAATTTTTACTCGCCTATCGAGCGGGTACTGTAGCACCAACCACTTTTGTACAGATTATCAATACGTTATCTTCTCTTGGTGAGGATCGACTTTCGTTAAATATGTTGGCAGGCATTTCTCCAACAGAACAGCGCTATTATGGCGATCATCTACAAAAAGAACACCGTCAACAAAGGCTTGATGAGTTTGTGGGAGTGTGTTGTCGTTTTTGGCAAAACAATGGGCTTCCCGTCGATCATAAAGGTGAGTTTTATCATATCGAGCAAGGGCAATTACACACACCTTATTGTAATCAAAAACGTTCTATGCCGGAGCTATTTGTGAGTGGAAATTCGGCTAAATCAATGAAAATTGCTGCAGATCATAATGCGACTTGGCTTCGTTATAGTGATACTGTGGATAACATTGCAGTGGATATTAAATCTGCGGTGAAAGCAGGCGTTAAAGTGGGGCTGAGAATGTCTGTGATTGTACGCCCAACAAGAGAGGAAGCGCAGCAGAAAATCGCAGAAATGATGAGTGGAGCCGATGAGCAGTGGGCTGAAGTCATCAAAAACTTTGCTTCGACATGTGACTCAACTGCGGTTAAATCTGTTTTTGATATTGCCAATGAAGCAAGCAATGACTGGGCTGATCCCTATATTTGGACGGGAGCCGTGCCTTTTAGAGGGGGGCCATCCCTTGCGTTAGTGGGCACCCCTGATGAAGTGGCTGATTATATCATGCGTTACAAATCCGCTGGAGTGTCGGTATTTTTGTTTTCCGGTTGGCCTCAATTAGAAGAAATGGATTTGTTTACTTCCTTAGTGATCCCTAAAGTGCGTGAGCGTGAACGAAATCATATGTTAGCAGCGACAGTGTAAAAGGAAATTCTATGACTCAGTTATCGGCTAGGGTGTTTATTTTTAGTATCTTCTTATCTTTTTTTGCGACCCAATTTTTGCTTTTTGCGATTCCGTTGGCAGTATTAGGGAATGGCGGAACTGTGTCTTCTTTGGGGGCATTATTGAGTATTGAATGGCTTCCAGTACTATTTGCTTTTCCGTTATCTGGTTTTTTACTTGCTCGAATGAACGGCGTGTATATTGCTAGAATTGCACATGTTATTCGAGCCGGATTGTGTTTGCTTTGTTATCAATTGTTGATTGTTTTTCCTGATTTCTCGTTCTTTCATTTGAGTATGCTAGCTGGCTCATGTGCTTTTTTAATGGGTTTTGTACGTATGTCATCTGACTCTGTAATATCACAAGCCTTTAAGGGGGATGAGGAAAATATGGCCAAGCACCATTCTGGATTACAAAAAGCAGAATTAGCCAGCTTACTTTTAGGGGCGAGTTTGGCGGGTACTATCAGCATATGGATAAGTAAAGAAACCTTACTTTTGGTGGCTGGGGGGATTTTTATATTGGCGTTATTTGTCACCCTTTTGGTGCCAGCAAGCCGATCAGTTAAGAAAAATCCTAAACCGTTTTGGCAAGGTATTCGTTTTGGTGTCGGTTATATTTATCACAATAAAACCTTAAAAGGGATAGTGGCTATTAATTTTTCCCTTAATTTAATGATAGGAGTCATCATAGGGTTAAACCCTATAGTGGTCACGCAAGTATTTAATCAAACTGATGCTTATTTAGGTTATTTAAGCTTCGCTGGCGGAATTGCTAGCCTTATTGCTCTTACTTGTATTCCCCTCTTTCTTAAAAGAGTGAGCATGCAAATGTTAGGTGGTATTGGGGCTTCTCTATGTATTATTGCAGGCTTAAATATGGTAATGGCTTTTAATTACTACAGTTACCTTCTTTTATTTGTTCTCTATTTGATGGGGCTTGCGCTTTATAATATTTATAATCGAACAGAAAGAGCAAAAGTTATTCCAACAGAAGATTTCGGTACGGTAATGGGCGTTTTTTACGTATTAAATTTAGTTTCCTTGCCGCTTTCTGGTGGAGTGATTTATTTAGCTGCGGAAAAGTTAATGCCCCTAAACATCATCTTGTTTGTTGGAATGCTGACGTTAGTATTATCACTGTCTGTTTATATGGCATATTTACGCCCAAGAAAAGCAACACCTGTGTCAACAGCAAGCTTATAAAAAGGAACTTTAATATGAAAAAAATATCAGGATTATTAGCCTGTATAATATTCGCCACAACAACCGGGCCAGCTTTTGCCAATTTAGAGCCATCGACGGCATTGGCATTAGATGCAATATTAGAATCACCAAAAAGATCTAAAGAAGATAGTGTTAGAGATCATAATCGTCTTCCAAAAGAAACCTTGGCCTTTTTGGGGTTTAATGAGCATATGAAGGTATTAGAGTTAATGCCTGGAAAAGGTTGGTATAGCCAAATATTGGCTGGTGTGTTGAAAGATAAAGGCACTTTATATACGGCCATTCGAACGGGAGGAATAGAAAAAAGGCAAGCAAATATTGAGCAAGATTTTGGGCCTTTTCAAATATTGAATGTGGAAGCTCAGCGTCGTGTTGTGGATTTCACTCCTATTTATGAAGTGCCAAAGTTTTCTTTGCAAGTTGAGCCTTTGGATATGATTTTGACATTTAGAAATTATCATAATTTATCTTTAACAAGCCGAGAACATGTCAATAAAGCCGCATTTTCAGCGTTAAAGCCAGGTGGTGTCTATGCCATTGTTGATCATACCCGTAGGCACATGGAGGCTGATAATAGCGAAAATCGTCGTCGAGTCGACCCGATACAAGTGATTAAGGATGTACAAGCGAGCGGATTTGTATTCTCGGATTATAGTAAAGTGCACTTTAGAGCTGAAGACGAATTAAAATATGAGGTTGGAGATAAAAATGTGACAGGAAAGAGTGATAGATTCACGCTTAAATTTGTCAAACCTGTTTATTAAAGGATTGCTCACCTCGCTTTTTACTGCTTGATATATTTACCATAAAAGTGCTTGTATTGAATATAATATAATACAAGCACTTTTATTTGGCTGCTATTTTTGATTTATAATGCTTTATTGCACTCTGAGAGTAAATGTTCTTTGAGCCAATCGGATTGAACCTTTAATAATGTTTTTAAGTTTTGTCGCTGTTTATAGTGATGCCCTTCATTAGGTAACATTAGTAATTGAGCTGGGCTATTGTGATATTCTAAGGCGTTAAATAACTGTTCCGATTGTAATGGCATGGTACCGGGGTTTTGATCTGCATCACCATGTATCAACAATAAGGGTTGAGTTATTTTATCGGCTAGCAAAAAAGGCGATTGTGCCAAGTAGTTATCGCTTGCTTCCCACAAGGTGCGCTTTTCTGATTGAAACCCGAGTGGGGTCAATATACGGTTATAGGCCCCACTGCGAGCAATTCCCCCTATATAATGGTTTGACTTTGCTAAGGTTGATACCACTGCATTCGCGCCAAATGAGTGGCCCATTAATGCAATGCGCTCAGCATCAAGCATGGGCGATTGCTTAATTAAATCATAAAGCCTATCTGAATTGTGGGTATTAGTATTTAAATCAAATAGATTATTAGCTACTCGATTAGGCGTTGTTTCTTGTCCTGTCATATCGAGAACGGCGACACAATCTTGTAATGCCACAAAAGGACTTTGTGCTGACAACATGGCGGGTAGCGCTTGATATTTAGGGTCTGGATAGAGCCAGACTAAAACTGGCCAAGGTGCCTTCCCTTTATTGGGGAGGTAAACTTGCCCTGTTAGCCCATCATTACCCTTTAACTGTATATTTTTATAAGCACTCATATTAAATTCATTGATTTCGCCCCAATGAGATAGCTGTGTTTCATTTTCATGGGTCACCCACCAATAGCGATTAGATTGCATTTTATTCGTTGAGACAGCCAAAAAAGAGGTTGAGTCATCTAGGTTAGGGCGATATAACACATTCCAATCGATATTGCGGTCAAGCTCCGTCAATTTTGTTGTCATGGAGGCATATCGCCACAAGGTGTCAGCGGGGTTGAAAAACCAAACTTGGTGTTTACTATCCATTTTCAACAACCGACGTCCATCGGGTAAATGATCGACCTTAGGATTGCCAGGATCTTGACTTGGTACCTTATAATCGTAAAGACTCAAGGGGATATTTTTGGAAAAATCAGCGTTAAATAGTGTCCATTTGAGTTGATGACTCTTTGCTATCCAAGTCGCCACTAGCATTTGGCTATTTTGAGTTTGATCCCATTGGTAAACTCGCCAGTTAAATTGTGCCTTAGTTTTTGCCTCTGTATTAAAAGGAGCGGTTAATTGCAGGTATTCATCCACGGGACTATCATTTGTCGGTGATTTCTCTTCTAATGCGCTGATCCAACCTAAAGTCGCTTTTTTTTGAGGTAACCATTGCACCAGTCTTGAGCCTAAAGCAGCCTTATCACCGCTGTTGGTTCTGGGTGTTAAGTTTGGAATAGGGGTTAAAGTCTGCTGGTTTTTCATGTCGATGACATAATAGTGCCTTGCTTGTCTAGCGAGGGTGAGTGAAGCAGATAAGTTGTCATCTAGCGCTGTGATTAATAGATAATCTCCCTGAGGAGATAGGCTAAAATTTTCAACAAGACCCGACCATAGTGGAGTTTGCACGCCACTTAGACTGAGCTTGATTAATGTCTGCTGCCAATGGTGGGTGAACAGGGCTTTTTTATCGGGTGTATTAAGTAAGTCGCGATAAAGCCGACCTTGTTGTACATTTTGGGCGCTTCTTAGCTGAGCCGCCTTTTGTTTTAATGTGTTTTTTTTACTGCTGCTGAGACTTCTCACGATAACACTTTGGCTATCGGCTGACCATATCAGGCTGGCCTGTTTAGTGACCCCATTAATGGTTAAATCTGACCAAGGGTGCCAAGATGCCGTTGCAATATCGTATCGCCATAATGTTAGTTGCTTGCCTGTTAATATTACGGCGGCTAAATAGCTGGCATCAGGTGAAAATTTAATTTCAAGTGCTAGCCCTGGTAGTGCTATCTCTTGTTGTTGAATGGGGGCCGATAAATCAATCAGGGCAGCGGATCGATAAAAACTATCATTAAAATCTAAATACCAATCATTATGATAACTCCCCCCTAATAAATAGTGTGTTGCCTCGGGTAAATTCGGATATTTTTCAGGCGCTAATAACAATATCTTGTTCTTAGTTGGTGCGACTAATATTGTTTGTTGTTGTGGTATATCAAGTAGGGCCTCCTGCCAAGCCTCTGCTTGACTATAGTAAGAAGCCAGTATTAGGCCGAAAAATAAGATCAGTTGTTTAGTCATTGTGAAGTGCCTTAATGGGGTTAGCTTGGATGACTTTTCGTAATGGAATAAAACAAGCGAGGGAAGCCAGCATTAAAATAATGCCAATGACTAAGGCAGATAATGACCAATTCAGGCTAAAGATAAGTTCTGGCTGAGTGCGAACATAGCCTGTGATGAAAAAGATGATTGATGTCGATAAGATCAGGCTGGCTAAAATGGGTTGGGTGAGTTGTAGCAGCTGTGATTTCAACAAACCTTTGAGGCTAGCACCGAAGGCTAAATGTACACCGAGATCATATTGCTTCATTTTCACTAAATAGCTCACAATACCGAAGATACCAGCTGTTATCATTACCAAAGAGCAAGCTGCCAATATCGAAGCGATAATTGCGGCGAATCGGGATTGACTACTTATTTCGTGAAAGTCATCTGTCACTTGGCTATAAGTAATAATGTCTAACTTGGGGTGAACATTGGATATTAAAGCGTAGACTTGTGCTAAAGACGGAGGCAATAAATTCGGATCAAGTTGCAGTAATAATACCGCATCCCTAGTGCCTTTATAGGGTCTAGGTAAATAAACCTCTGCTATTTCTTGCTGTGAATCACCAGGGAAATAGGTATTCGCCACTACACCTTTGACTTGATAAAGTGTGCTACCAAATTCAAAGCTAATTTTTTGTGCCGTGATGGGTTTGGGTAGCCGTGAGGCCAAACGTTCGTTGATTAAGGCAACGGGGGCTAAACTATCGATATCAGCCTCAGTAAAAGGTTCACCTTCAACACTTAATCCATAAAAATCTAGTTGTTTAAGATCTTGTTGGATAATACGTGCTGAGGCCACTACCTCACCTTTAGCATTTTTAATGCCACTATAGTTAAGTTCGGCGGGTAATCTGGCTTCTGAACTATAACTGATATCGATGATTTCATCTAATGCGGTGAGTTCGCTAATGACGCTGCGATATAAATTATTACGCTCTTCTTTTGAGGCTATTTCAGCTAAATTTAATGTCAGTGTGGCGAGTGACTCTGTGTTGATTCCTGTGGGGCGCCAAGCCTCGGAGAGGGTTTGATGCATGACTTGGCTACAGGCAACCAAAGTAAATAGCGATAACCCAAGTTGTAAGCCAATTAAGCTATGGCTGATACCTGTGCTAATTTGTTTGCCTGTGCCTTTACCGCTGCATTGTAAGTTTTTTTGTAGGTGATCGTAATTGATACTGCCTAATTCTGCCCAACTAAAGACTAAAACTAGCAGTGCGGCGGTTAATATGACAAGCATTAACACTGGTAGGTTGAGGCTCAATTCATTTAGACGGGGTATACTACCTGCTGCCAATTCACTGATCAAGCCAAAGGCGGAAAAGGTCAGTATTAAGGCAATGCCAGTTGCGACAGATACTGTGGCGAGATTATGCTTAACTATATCTAAAAATAATTGACGACGACTGGCACCAAAGGCGGCCGCTATGGCCTTTTGCTGTGTGCGGCCAACGGCTCTGGCCAACTGCAAGCTACTCAAGTTGATAATACCAATCAAGGTCAGCAGTAGCGCGCCACCCAATAACATGAAGACCAGCTTACCACTGTCTCCCTGTACCGCTTTTATATAGGAGGTCACCTTGGCACTGACGGGGGCTCTTTTCACGATTGTAGGAGTATGGATCTCTGCGGCTTGTGCCATTAAACGGGTAAGCTCCTGCGTCGCAGTATTAACATCTTGACCTTCTTGCAAACGTATCACTGCTTTGAGATCGCCCGCATAGCCACCGAATGTCTTAGGGTTGAGTTGTTCATCCATATCGAAGGGAAGCCAAATAGCTTTGGCTGCTTCGGTTGATTGCGGTAAGACTAAGTCGGGTTGAGTCACACCTATAATGGTAAAGCTACGTTGATTGAGCATAGTCTTTTTGCCAATGATCTCAGGATCGGCATTAAATTGTGTCTGCCAAACCTCATAACTTAATATGGCCGAAGGCTGACGATTCCCCGCAGCTTCTGTAGTACTAAATAATCGGCCCATAAAGGCACGAGTGCCCAAAATATCAAATAACTCATGGCTCGCCATAATCACGGGCACATCAGGGCGAGAAAGGAGTCCTGTTAACTTATACTTAGACCAGGAATAGTAGGCGCCTAAGCCCGAAATGCTATTCGAATTGGTGCGAACAAAATCTAAGTTATTGTGATTGGTCATAGGGGCTTGGGCACCTTGGTATTCCATGGTGCCTTCGAGCCAATAGAGTTTGTCACTCTCATCGTAAGGGAGAGGCTGCCAATAGACTAATGACATCAAGCTGAAGACGCTGAACACCATAGCCAGCATTAAACTTAAACTACCAATCACAGTAAGGTAATAATGCTTACCTTTTGCAATGAGCTGCAGTACTTCTTTTAAACTCATGCTGCCGCCTCCACTACTTTTTCTTGCACTACCTTACCATCGAGCAAGTGGATTTTACGCTGCGCCTGATCCGCATAACGGGGATCATGGGTTACTAGACAAATGGTGGTACCTTGGCGGTTTAGTTCACTAAGTAAAGCCATTACCGCATCACCATTGGTTGAGTCTAGGTTACCTGTAGGTTCATCAACCAATAAAATTCCAGAATCAGCGGCTAAGGCGCGGGCGATAGAGACCCTTTGCTGCTGTCCACCCGAGAGTTGATTCGGATAAAGCTCAGCCTTATCATTGAGGCCGACTTTATCTAAGCACTCTCGTGCTCTTGAGATGCGCCTATTTCTCTTTATTCCTTGATAGCGTAAAGGTAGGGCAACATTCTCGGCTATGCTTAATTCGTCAATCAGGTTAAATGATTGAAAAACAATGCCAATACGCCGACTACGCATTTGTGCTCTCTGTTCACTGTTTAGATCTGAAATGTTTTGGCCATCGATGCGGTATTCACCTGCATCGGCGGTATCGAGTATGGATAGAATGTTTAATAAGGTAGATTTACCACAACCTGAGGGACCACAGATGGCGATATACTCGCCCTCATACACTGAAAAAGACACCCCATTAAGCACCTGATGACGTTGTTCACCGGAACCGAAAGATTTTTGTAAGTTTTCAATTTGTAATACTTGAGTCTGCATTTTTCTTTCCTTAGTGTATGAGCTGTAAGCTTTCAGTGTCTGGATAAAGATCAAGTGCGGAAATAATGACCTTATCGCCTGCAGTTAATCCTTTTTTAATCTCAATTAAACCGTCGGCACTCTTGCCAAACGTTACATTAGTTTTTTGTGCAGATACATTATCCCGCATCAAGAAAATACTGTCCTGACTATCAGCAAAGATCCCCTTGGGTTGCTCTAAATACAGTACATTCTGTCGACCTTGCCCATAAATCACGACATCAACGGTTTGCATGGGTTTTATGTTACTGTTGATATTATCGGGTAATTCTATATCTATCATCACGGCACCATCTTCTACCACGGGATCGATACGACTTACTTGACCAGTAACAATGCCGTATCGACTGTCTATATCCGCTTTAGCGCCCATGTTGATCAAACCGACTTGTAGCTGTGGTACCTTGATTTGCGCTATCAAAGGATTGAGGCTACCGACTAATGCCAGTTCCGTACCGGCTTGGACTGATTGTCCTAAGCGCACGGGAAGTCGCTGCAATACACCATTGAGGCCAGCTTTGACCTCTAAGTTATCAAATTGTAACTGTATTGATTCAAAGTCAGAGCGCGCCTGATTGATGGCATCGTCAAGGAGTTTGAGTTGTTGTTCATGCACATGGGTAAGTTTAGTGATTTGTTGTTGCAGGAGATTTTCACGGTTTTTTAGTTGGCGTGATTTCACTTGGCTGCGTTTAAATTCCATTGCCGACACGATACCTGCTTTTGCTAGGGTGGTCTCAGCTTCAACTTGAAGAGTAGCAAGTTCAGCCTCGGCGTTGACATCGGACAATAATACTTCTTGTGCCAATTTTTCTCGCTGCTGTATTAAGTCCTGTTTATTTCTATCGGTAATGGCGTTTTGCAGCTTTGTCTTAGTGGTTTGTAATTTCTGTTTTAAATCTGGATCTTTGAGCTTTAATATTACTGTGTCGGTTGTAACAATGGCCCCAGGCTTAAGTAGGATGGCATCCACTATGGCTGAGTCACTGGCGCTGATAAGCCTTTGATTCACTGATTCTAAACGACCATAGCCGTCGACTTTTTGGGTAAAAGTACCGCTACGTACTTCGGCAATTTGTATCTCCTCGGCATTAATAAATTGTCTCGGTTGAGAATAGCCTATCGCCCAACCCGCAATACATAAGCTGACAGAGGTAAGGCCAAGACTGGTATAAATCCATTTTGCTTTTTTTATCATCATCTCTAATCCTTATGCGGCTATTTCTTGTCTATTTAATTGATGTAAGTCAATGATCCTATCTGCACTGGCAATGGTTTCTTGTCTATGTGCCACTGTGATACGGGTGATTTGTTTTCGTTTTAAATATTGATTCACTTTCGATTCTGTAACGTTGTCGAGGTGACTGGTCGCTTCATCTAAAAATAGAATTTTAGGTTGGGCATAGAGGGCTCTGGCCAATAAAATACGTTGTTTTTGCCCGCCAGAAAGTGCACTGCCTAAATCACCGACTTGGCTGTGTAACCCCATCGGCATGGCCTGAATATCATCCCAGATAGCGGCGCCTATGGCGGCTTCCTTGACTCTTTCAATATCGACGTTAGCTTCAAAAAAGCTGATGTTTTCAATGAGTGATCCATTTAAAAGCTGATCGTCCTGCATCACTGTGGCGCATAATTGTCGAAAGGACTTAACCCCGAGTTGCTCGATGGAGGCGCCATCGATGAACAACTCACCCTCTTCGGGTTTTATCAGTCCCATCATGAGTTTTAATAAGGTAGTTTTACCTAGGCCTGATCGACCTGTGATCACCACAAATTCTCCTGCGGCAACAGAGAAATTTAACCCTCGATAAAGCCAAGGGGTGTTCCTGCTGTATCTAAAATGGATATTACGTGCCTCCAATGCCCCTTTTGGTTGCTGAAGTAATACTGCGCTGGATGTCGAACTCTCGGTTTCTTGCATCAAAATATCTGACATGCGTCTAAGATAGGTACCGGCTAATCTAAATTGGAATAGGTGATTAACTAAAGATTGGGTACTATCGGCAAACTGCTGCCTGTAAGCTAAGAAGGCCATAAACATGCCGAGAGAGATATGGTTATCAAGGATTAATGTGGCACCGAACAAGACGATAACTAAGTATTCGGCTTTATTAATAAATTGAGAAAAAAGATCCGATAAAATGACAATCTTTTCTCGTTGAATACTGGCATTAGTGGAATCGGCGAATAGATTCATCCAATTCGCAAGGCGAGCATTTTCTTTTGCAAAACACTTTATGGGCATCATGGCACGCACGGTTTCAATAAAATGACTGTTCTCCTTGGCATAGGTAGATAAGTTTTGTTCTAAAATGTCATTTTCTTTATTGGTTAATTTAAATCGCCCTAAATATAATATGCCTAAAAAAAGGAGAGAGACCCAGGCTAGCTGAGGGTGGTAGCTAAACATTATGACTAAGGTGGTGATGCTGAGTAAACCATCGACAATGGCGGTAATAAATCCGCGACTAATGAGCCTTTGCACCTCGTTAAAGGCTTCGAAGCGAGATTTAATATCGCCTACATGCCGAGCTTCAAAGAAGCTTAGCGGTAAGTGTAATAAGTGGCGTTGAATATTTGCCTTTATTTGAAAACCTAAGGTCTTATCTAGGAATAAAATCGCGGCGGAGCGTATTGCTTGAGCTGCAATGGTAAAAATAAGTAATAGACTAAAACCCAAGAAAATAGACCAGAGTAACTCTGATTGTTCTTGTTGTACGCCGCGATCTATGATCAGTCGAATATAGTAAGGGGAGACTAAAAAAAGGGCCTGTAATATCAGAGCAACGGCAAAAATTTTACCCAACATCAACTTTAAGCCGTTGATACGGCCCACAAGCTTCAGTATAGGAATTTTTACTCGTTCATCTTGCTGTTCAAAATCTGAGGTGGGTGTAAGCTCTACGGCTATGCCAGTAAAAGATTGTGACACTTGTTCCCAATCTAGCTTTATTTTGCCTCTGGCAGGATCATGAACTACAGCGCCTCTGCTGTTGCAAGAAACGAGTGTGACAAAATGATTAAAATTCCAGTGAATAATGGCAGGCTTCTTAATACGCTCTAGTTGGCCTAAGTCTAGTTTTAATACCCTAGCGTTTAAGCCAATATCTGCCGCTATATCGATGATCTGTTTCACCGTCATGCCTTGCAGGCCAGCAGGGTATTTTTTTCTCATTGCTAACATATTGGTTTGATAACCATGATAACAAGCCACCATAGCGACGCACGCCATGCCACATTCGGCAACCTCACTCTGTAAAAATATTGGTAATCTTTGTTGAGAGAAGTGCAAATAATCAGTGATCGACATTGTTGCCCCTTACTAAAGCAAAAATATTACGCTGTTTCTCCCCTACGAGTAATTTAAAGTTCATCATGGGGCTAAAGAGCTGGGTATCGGGCGGACTGTCAAATTGAATACCAATATGTGGATATTTACCTGTGCTAAGGCTAATGACCTTAGCGGTGAAAATGGCATTATTCATTTGTATCTTGATGAGCTGCCCCAAGTGGATACTCGGCAATGAATTGGAGCTGGTAAAGGCATAGCGATAATTTTTCGATGGTTTTAATATACGGCCTATAGGTTGCAAGGGGGGATGTGTGGTACCAATAAGCGCCTCCGCAAAGTACTTCCCTTTTGTTGGCGCGTACAAGGTTTCAATTTGCCCTTGGGGGAATTGATCGTTAAATTGTCTAACTTGAGCGAGAGCTTGCCCTTTGTTGACTAATGTTCCCGAAGTGATTAATTGTTGTTCGATTAAACTGGGGGTGGCCGACATCAAAGGTTGAAAGTTACTATTTTGCAGTCTGATATCCACCCATTTTTCTGCCGATATGGGAATAAACCAAGTAATAATCAGCGCACAAACTATCGCCAGAATTAACAGGTAAAATGATTTCACTATGCTCTTAGGTGGCTCTATTACCACCTCACTGAATTCAGCCGATTTATATTGATTTTTTAGCGCTTCTTGACGAAAGAGTTTAAGTTGAGACATGTACTTAGGCCACTTCGATAATGGGAATGTTTAAGTCACCGACATGTTTTTTTAGCTTGGCTTTTTGGGATTTGGCTTGCTGGGATTTAAAAAAGCTGTGTGGGCAGCCTAGCTTCCAAGCATCTAAACCTTCAAAACCACTGAGCCAAGTTGAAAATTTCTCGTTAGCGACTTCTAATTTGCCATCGGGTAAGATTTTACCTATGTGGTTATGATCATCTTTTAATGCAACGGTACACTTGTTTAAGTTGCCATTGGCCCTGATTGCCAGAGAGTTTGGCTTGGCGGCATAGCAAATTGGTTTTCCTTTCTCTGCTATTGGGGCATATTGTTGTTGCAGCTCGGCGGCAACCTCTCTGGGTTTGCCAGCATCTAGAAGTGTGGTGAGTTTTTCTTGTTTTTCACCACCTAAATCTTCAATAGCCTTAAAAAATAGCTTGAAGCGTTTGTCATATTTTAGGTGTTGCTCATGTAGCTTGCAAAAACGATGCACACTAGCTTGATTCAATGCGGTGACATGGATCCTTAATGTAACTGTGAAATCTAAATCTGTATTGGAGGCATCTAACAAACGATTCCAGATCTTATCGAAACTGCCTTTGCCGGTCCGAGTTATTCTGGTGGTATCATGATGCTCTGCATCGCCATCAATGGAAATTTGAAAGTGAGTTTGTTTTAATTCGACTAAACGTGTCAGGGTGTTAACATCCAATAACAAACCATTGGTGGTGAGGTCACCTTTTAATTTTACATTGTTTTTTTTTGCGAGAGCAAAAGCATATTCAGCCAGCTCAAATAGAATATTTTTAGCCAGTAAAGGCTCACCGCCAAACCAATTTAAACTCAATACAGTTAATTGTGGGATTTTTGTCTCTAAAAATTGTTTTATGGCCTGAATCAGCCAGGGCTCCATCGCGCCAATGTTGAAATCTTCATAGCAATAGACACACCTAAAGTTACATTGCTCGGTCGGAAAGAGAATTAAATGGAAAACATTAGGGTTGAGAGAGGTGCTAAGTAAATTTCTTTTAAATCCTTTAATTAAATTCATGCCTAACAACCTTATTTTTTTGTGAAAATAAAAATTATTTAGTTTGCAAAATAATAAATTTATTTGCAAACTAAATATTTAATGCTATAAATTAATTGGGTTTAATTATAAGGCAAATACCATTGCCTTCATCTTCTAATGATTCTGGATCGATACCACCCGCAATTGCCTCTTGCAGCTCATCACTAATTTCTACTATTCCATCTTCATTAAGTTTGATTTCATCGGTTTTAATATTTTGTAATTTATCAGTCATTTTTATTTCCTTTTTATTATTTATTTAAGTCATTAACATCCGTTATGGATGAGTTTATTTAATATTAAAAAATGACTGCTGTTAACTGTCAGTTGTAACAGGCTGTATTATGCCGTTTGTTTTTTAATGGTTTGAGTCGGTAGTTCAGCTTGCTCAAATTGGCAAAACATGGAATTAGGATCTAGCATGCCGCCCACCATTTTATTGAGTGCATCTATGCTAGTAATTTCAATAAAGCCATCATCAGAGCGCACGGCATGAATAATATTATTGGTTGATTTTTTGGTATTCATAGTCATTGCTATCCTTGTTTTTTACTAATATTGACTAAGTGATTTTTCAATGACGATAAAATCAGGCTTAGGTTTTTGTAATTTTTTTGTTTGCTTCATATATTTCAATGTATTAGGTTGTATTCCTTACATAGTTGGATCAGATGTGAGCGATTGTTAGCCCCTGATTTTTGTAAGCAATTTTGAATATGAAAATGGACGGTTCTTTCACTGATATTAAGTATGCGGCTAATTTCCCATGAGGTCTTATTTGCCGCAGCCCATAGAACACATTCTCGTTCTCTTTTAGTTAATTGAAAATCTCTGCTGTTGATTGTTATCCTAATTAAGCAATTTTCTATGGCAGGAAGTAAGAGTTGCCAAAATAATAACTGTGCATCTTTTTGGTATTCAGTGGTAATATTATTTGGCTCAATGAGTAAGTATGCCACAAAGGGGTGGTTTATTTTAACACCGTAACAGTTTTCAAATGGTGCAGTGAATTTAAATACACAACTATTATCCATATCAACTTCATATAGTTTATCATTATTATGTTGTAAATTATATTTTAGCTGGTCGCTCGCATTTCCTATATCTTTTTTTAATAAATTGATGCGACTGCTAGGATTGAAATGAATATAGCAACTCGCGTAATTTAAATCCTGCGCTAAGGTACAGAGATAAATATGTAAACTCTCAATACAAGCTTGCTGCTGTAAGTGCTTTAAAATAGATTGTAAATATTGCATAGCTAAATACTCTGTTTGATTAATCTTCTTCACAGTTAGAGGTAAAGGGGCAGGAGTTTGGATATTCTGAATCTATAGCTTCGATTTTATCTGCAGCCATTGATATTGTAGATAAAGATAATAAAGAGGTTATGATCAATCGTGATGCTAGATTAATGATTTTTGTTGTTAGCTTTGGCACCAGGCTTTCCTTTTTTCATTTGCATTGAGTTAGCCCGATGTTGAGTAATATTCATCGATTAAAAAATAAAAGTTATGTGATTATTTTATTATTTTCGTCGTTTGGGGTGTAATTTTTTTGTGTCTGTTTCTCAATCGATTGCAGCTGAACTTATGATGTTTGAATACTGTTTCAGTGTGCTTTTAAAATTAGAAAAACCTTTAAAGAGAAACTTTTTTTGCTGTGGCTTGTAACTAAATTGATAACCTGAGATACGATGATCTAAGTCGATAGATTCAATTAAGTCTGTGGTGTTATCTAGTACTTTTAACTGGCTGTTTTCTCTATCTAGCCAATAAAGATAAGGTAAATCGACATACCAGCTAGGCTCAAAATCCATAAATAAGCTCACATTGAGTGCAAGAGGTTTACTCTCTAAACTATCAAGTGTAAATAATCGCCCATCAGCAGATGCGACAACGTAACCTGTTCCCGCTTTTTTTATGTCTCTGTAGCCTTTTAGTAATAAACGTGATGTTTTACTGCTCACCGTGTATTCAAAAATAGCCCAAGCGCCATTATGTTTCTTACCATAAAGTACGTCTATGCCATTGTTTGAGAACACGGCTCCGCCAGTATTTTCTTGTTCAGAGCTGATAAAGTTCATTTCATGGCTGTTTAAGTCAAATAAGGTGAGTCTCTCTCCTAGTTTTATTAATAATTGCCCTGTTGATGACTGTGCCAACAAGCTGATTTTATCTAAGCTTTGTAATAGTATACTTGCATCCGTGTGCTTATTTTTATGCCATTGTGTTAAGCTGTAACTGCCGTTAACTTTTATGACTTCGTAGTAATCTTGTGTTTGATAAGCTCGATAGTTTAATGAGACTGACTCTAGATTTCTGTCTACTAACGTCTGTGATCTTGCGGCCTTTGATAAATCAAGTTCGATATAATATTTGTTTAGCGGTTTTTGTATGTAAAGAAAAATATTTTCTTGATTGCTAAATACTTTTCTATATTTATTGTGATTATTAGTCAGTAAAATATCCTTTTTCTGGCTATGAATATTAATTTTCATTAGCTCAGAGTCTGTTAGAAACAGTAGGTTGTCATCGTCTAGCCAGGTGAGCGCTTTAGGCGAGCGACTATTAGGCATTCTGAGTATGATTTCTTTGCTGACGAGATCGAGCACATGAATTTCTTGCTGGTAATCGAGTTCATGAATTCTTATGTAAGCCAATAAATTTGCTTTGTTCGATAAACTACCAAGATAGTCGATATTGTAGTGGTTTTGATTAAAGGTAATTTGTTGCTGATTGACTATCCTTGAACCATTCCAGTCTAGCTTATAAAACAGGCTCTTTACTGCTTCGGTCTCGTCTATTAATGCAGCTAAGGCGGTATTGTCACTAATGGTAACTATTGCCGTTGCTCCTTTGATATTATTGAGTAATACTTGTTTTTTTTGCAAGTGTAAATCGCCATCAATATTCCATACTTCAAGCGTACCTTTACCTACGAGTGAGTTCTTTGATAATAAAATAGCTTGGTTATTTGGAGTAAAAGCCGCATAGTCTATTCGCGCTGAGTGTTTTTCTATGCTGATGGCTCTGCCGCTTTCGAGATCTTTAAGGTAAGTATCATATTGATTATCAGGATGTAATATTTGGTAAAATATGAGCTTTTTGTCATTAGATAAGGCCAGTAAATACGCATTCATGGGGAGCTGTATTTTAGATATTTCGGTTAATACTTGATCGCTGCTATTTATTGAGGAGTCAGCAGTATGATTGATTTCATGATTTTGAGCTTGGCTGTAAAGATTGTCTTTACTGATGTTGTAAACACCATTCGAGTGCTTGAGTGAGAGCATAAGAACAAGTATGAATACAGGAATAACCAACAAGAGAAAATAACTGCGTTTTTTGTCATGCTTTTTAGGTATTACTTCTTTTATTTCAGCTATTTTTTGTTCTTGTTCTTGTTCTTGTTCTTGTTCTTGTTCTTGTTCTTGTTCTTGTGTTTTAGGACTAAAAGAATGATGAACTTCAGTGTTGTTTGTGGTTTGTGATATCTGCGTTGTCAATGCTGATGTGTCAATTACGCTGCTTGAATGTTTATCTACGCTGAAATAAATCCGGTAACCACGTTTTGAAATAGATTTAATGATTTTTGGGTTGGATGTGTCTGCTTCTAAAATATTTCTGAGGCGGCTAATCACTCTACGGACGGTTGCATCAGAAACGATTCGATCGGCCCATACATTATCATGAAGCTCTTTTACTGTAATATAGCGATCGTGATTGTTGAGTAAGTAATCAAGTACCTCAATAAACTTAGGTTCAATGGAAACGATTTCATTATTCAGATATAAAAACCTATCTTGAGTATCATAGATGTGCTTCCCTAGCAGTACTTTTCCAATCACAGCCCTTACTTCTCTTGTTGTAATTTACAATTTAGTTACATAGGGATAGTACACGATTATATTTATTGTTCAAGAATATTTTATCTTTAAGTTCAATGTATTATTGGTATTTAAATTGAATGTTTTCTGATTAATGGTTGCGGATAATTTTTCAATCTTTCCATGGTTAGGTTACCATAAGCGCTGATTATCATTTTGAATCTTTATTCGTTTAAAATAAAAGGATCCCTTTCATGTCATTAAATGTTGTCATTCTTGCCGCAGGCAAGGGCACTCGTATGCGCTCTGATTTACCTAAGGTATTACATCCTATTGCCCATAAGAGTATGGTTCAGCATGTTATTGATACGGCAAAGTCTTTAGGCAGTGAAGCCATTCAATTAGTGTATGGTTATGGTGCCGAAAAATTAAAAGTGGCTTTAGGTGAGCAAGCCTTAAATTGGGTATTACAAGCTGAGCAATTAGGCACAGGTCATGCGGTCGCGCAAGCCAATGATAATATTGGTGATGATGATACTGTGCTTATCCTTTACGGTGACGTGCCGCTGATTCAAACTTCGACATTGAATGCACTCTTAGCGGCAAAATCAGAAAATGGTCTGGCGATTTTAACGGTGAGTTTAACAGATCCCACAGGTTATGGCCGTATCGTGCGCGAAGGCGGTAAAGTTGTCGGCATTATCGAGCAAAAAGATGCCAATGCCGAGCAGTTACTGATCCAAGAAGTGAACACGGGCATTATGGCGGTACCGGGTAAGCAGCTCAAAACTTGGTTGAGCCAGCTATCTAGCGATAATGCTCAAGGTGAGTATTACTTAACGGATATTATTGCTATGGCCAGTCGCGATGGTGTGGATATTGCCACTGCTCAGCCACAATCAGCCGTTGAGGTTGAAGGGGCAAATAACCGTGTGCAATTAGCACAACTGGAGCGCGCTTATCAAATGAGAGAAGCGGAAAAACTCATGCTTGCTGGCGCTAACTTACGGGATCCTAGCCGTATTGATATTCGTGGTCATGTCACTGTGGGTATGGATGTGATGATAGATGTCAATGTGGTGTTTGAAGGCACAGTGGCAATAGGTAACAATGTGACCATAGGTGCGGGCGCTATTTTAATTGACTGTGAAATTGGCGATAACGCAGTCATTAAACCTTATTCTATTGTTGAAAAGGCTAAGCTTGGTGTTAAAGCCAGTGCTGGTCCTTTTGCGCGTTTACGCCCTGGCGCGGAACTGAAAACCGATGCTCATATCGGTAATTTTGTTGAAATGAAAAAAGCCGTATTAGGTGAAGGTTCTAAGGCCGGGCACTTAGCCTATATTGGCGATGCCAAAGTGGGAGCTGGGGTCAATATAGGTGCAGGTACTATTACCTGTAACTATGATGGCGCCAATAAACATTTAACTGTGATTGAAGACGGTGTGTTTGTCGGCAGTGACACTCAGCTGGTGGCGCCTGTGACCATAGGTAAAAATGCCACGTTAGGAGCGGGTTCAACTATTACTAAGAATGTGAATGAGAATGAGCTAGTGATCACCCGTGTCAAACAACGCCATTTAAGTGATTGGGAACGTCCTGTAAAACAGCCTAAATAAATGCGAAATGGTATGAATTAGGCCTCAGAATGATAAGACATAAGTGAGTTATTTAAACTTGCTTATGTCTATCTCATTACCAGAAGTTTAATACTCAGTGGGTTCTGGCGCTTGAAAGGTTAAGCAAAATCTTCTATCACCACTTTCAACAGTATATTGGTTCGTTGCTGTGTGTTGATTATACTCAAGTATGAAACGTTCTTCATAGGCACCTGATAATTCCTTAAGCATATCGAAAGCATCTTTAACTTCTTGACTGGAAAAAGAGTAATTTTTGCCTTCTATTAATGAAGAATAAAACTGATGGTATTCAGTACTCGCTTTAATTAATGTCTGCAGTGCAATTTGGGCTTTTGCTTTGTCAGTATCACAAAACCACGCTTTAGTGGTTTCCCAAGCCTTATCAAAACTTGCATAACTCTCAGTTTTTAACAGTTTATCGACTTCTTCCTGACTGATCCCTGTTGTTCTATTCTGTCCTGAAAATTGCCCTGAAGTTAATGCCATTCCTGTCATAATTGATTCTCCAGTAAATCGGTATTCAGTGAGTGTTTTGGTGTATTGCTCTTTGTCAATAATAGAAAGGCAGTGTGTGACTGAATATCAAAAAAATAATTTTCTATCAAAAAATGACCAATATGGTCGTTTTTTATAATGATATTAGTTTTTTATCAATTTATCGTGTTTGAATTTCAGTTTTTCGTTTATGGCCTTATATTAAATTATTGGCATTAAAGTTTCGTTTGATGCTAAAATAACTTTCGAATCGAAACCTAATTGAAACTTTTAGTGATAAAGGCTAATGGATTTGTACAATGAATAAGCGTAATACTCAGCAGCGACGACACAGTATTATCAGCTTACTGAATGAACAAGGTGAGGTGAGCGTTGAGGCGTTATCTGCCTGTTTTGATACCTCAGAGGTGACTATTCGTAAAGATTTAGCCACGTTAGAAAAAAGTGGTCTACTACTGAGGCGTTATGGTGGAGCGGTTGCCGTGCCCAATGAAGTGTCTTTGCCTTTTACGGCAAAATTATCTGCCAATAAATTATCGATAGCGAAAACCAGTGCCAAGCTTATTCAAGATCATAATCGTATTTTGATTGACAGTGGCAGTACCACTGCAGGCTTGATTTCGTTACTTAATGATAAACGCGGCTTATTGGTGATGACTAATTCTTTGCAACTTGCGAATGCGATTCGAGATTTAGAAAATGAACCCACCTTATTAATGACAGGTGGCACTTGGGATCCTCATTCTGAATCTTTTCAAGGACAAGTGGCCGAGCAAGTATTACGTTCTTATAATTTTGACCAACTCTTTATTGGTGCGGATGGCATTAGCCTTGAAAGAGGGACGACGACCTTTAATGAACTCACGGGGTTAAGCCAAGTCATGGCGGAAGTCTCTCGTGAAGTGATTGTTATGCTGGAGTCTGAAAAGCTGGGTCGTAGGATCCCAAATACCGAATTATCTTGGGACAGTATCGATGTGCTAGTGACAGATGATCGTATTGCAGATGAGGTTGTTGAGGCGATAACTCAGCAGGGAGTCAAAGTGCTGTTAGCACCTTATCTTTCAGAATAGATTAACAAAATACTCATTAGGGATAAGGCTGCTTTGCCTTGATCTTGATTAATTTAATAAAGCTTAAACAAGCTAGGAAAAAATTATGTGTGGAATTGTTGGCGCGGTTGCGCAAAGGGATGTGGCTGAAATTTTAGTAGAAGGATTAAAACGCCTAGAATATCGTGGTTATGATTCAGCAGGTGTCGCTGTGCTACATGAAGGTGAGCTAAAGCGCACTCGTCGAGTGGGAAAAGTGCAAGAGCTCAAGGCTGCACTGGATAATGATCCTCTAGCGGGTGGAACAGGTATTGCCCATACGCGTTGGGCAACACATGGTGAGCCCAGTGAGCGTAATGCGCATCCTCATCAAAGCGAAGGCAATATTGCTGTCGTGCATAATGGTATTATTGAAAATCACAATAAACTGCGTGATATGCTTAAAAGTGAAGGCTATGAATTTACTTCTGATACTGACACAGAAGTGATTTGCCATTTAGTAAACCATGAATTGAAAACTCATGAGAGCTTGTTGCAAGCGGTTCAAGCCAGTGTGAAACAACTAGAAGGTGCCTATGGCACTGTGGTCATTGACAGACGCGATGCCAGTAGAATGGTCGTTGCGCGTTCTGGCAGTCCATTGGTGATAGGTTTCGGTCTGGGTGAAAATTTTGTGGCCTCGGATCAGCTCGCGCTATTACCTGTCACGCGTTCATTTGCCTTTTTAGAAGAAGGGGATGTGGCGGAAGTCACTCGTCGAGAAGTGATGATTTTCGATGTGAACGGTGAGCCTGTTGAACGTGAAATCAAAGAGTCTGAAGTCACCCATGATGCGGGCGATAAAGGCGAATACCGTCATTATATGCTTAAAGAAATTTATGAGCAGCCAAGAGCGATTGCCCATACTTTAGAGGGCCGTATCGCAGCGGGCCAAGTGTTAGATAGCGCATTTGGTGAAAATGCTACTGAATTTCTAAAAGACATTAAACACGTACAAATTATTGCCTGTGGTACCAGTTACCATGCAGGTATGGCCGCGCGTTATTGGCTTGAAGATTGGGCCGGAGTGTCTTGTAATGTCGAAATTGCCTCTGAGTTTAGGTACCGTAAGTCACATTTATTCCCTAATAGCTTATTGATCACGATTTCTCAATCCGGTGAAACGGCCGATACCTTAGCGGCGCTGCGTCTTGCAAAAGAGATGGGCTATAAAGCCAGTTTGACGATTTGTAATGCACCGGGTTCATCTTTGGTGCGTGAATCTGATATGGCTTATATGATGAAAGCGGGCGCCGAAATTGGTGTTGCATCAACCAAAGCCTTTACGGTGCAATTAGCAGGATTATTAATGCTTACCGCCGCCATTGGTCGCCATAATGGTATGAGCGAGACTATGCAAACTCAGATCACTCAAAGTTTGCTTTCTATGCCTGCAAAAGTGGAGCAAGCATTAGGGCTTGATGATGCCATTGCGGCCCTTGCTGAAGATTTTGCCGATAAGCATCATGCGTTATTTTTAGGCCGTGGCGATCAATATCCGATTGCGATGGAAGGGGCGTTAAAGTTAAAAGAAATTTCCTACATTCACGCCGAAGCTTATGCCTCTGGTGAGCTTAAACATGGCCCGTTAGCACTCATAGATGCGGATATGCCTGTGATTGTTGTGGCACCCAATAATGAGTTATTAGAAAAGCTTAAATCCAATGTGGAAGAAGTGCGTGCTCGCGGTGGCTTAATGTATGTGTTCGCCGATGTGGATGCTGAGTTTGAATCCGATGACACCATGAAAGTCATTCCTGTTCCTCATTGTGATGAATTCATGGCACCGCTGATTTACACGATTCCGTTGCAGTTATTGTCTTATCATGTGGCTTTGATTAAGGGAACAGATGTGGATCAGCCAAGGAACTTGGCAAAGTCTGTAACAGTGGAGTAGCGTCTGCGACTGAGACTTATGCAGTTTTGATTGAGTTCAATATCATTTAATATATTGATAGTTGAACTAAGAAGGGGGGGCGAAATAGCTCCCTTCTTATATTAAGATGATGACTTGTTTTTATTGATTAAGTTGTTTTTGAGTCACACCTCTATTGTTATTTATTGCTTGCCGCAGGCTTATGTGTAAATACCTCTGTAGCACGCTATGAACTCATCCCTGAGCGCTCTACGACTTCAAATGACAATCCTTGTCTAGGTGCCAGCCAAATGTCCCTATTTGTCGCTCATAGAAGCCATTTTATGGCTTTCGCCATGAAGTCGAAGGCATACAGCTGTATTCACACAGCTTTGAAAAGAAAAAAGCAAAACAGTGTGTTGCTTCAAGTTTTAAGGTTCTAAATGAAGGCAAGGTAGTATTGGGATAGGATGTTGAGAACAGCATCTATGCATTTTTAAAAATATGCAGGGATATGTTGTGATTGAGTTTAATCGCATCGCTAACTTCCCCCTTCACTGGCTTGCTGCAAGCTGTAGCTGCCATCGGGAGTGAGATCCTGGATCAGGTTTTCCACTTGTTTAATGGCATCTAGTGAGGTACTGGATTTGCGATAACTTAAATAAATCGGCCTAGTCCAGTCTTGAACGTGTTGTACCTTGAACAATTGACCATTGCTAATAAAGGGGTTGACCACAGAGCTAGGTAAATAGGCTGTGCCACCCTTTTCTAAAATAAAATCCAGTGCGATGCGGCCATTAGAGGTGCGCATATAGGGGGCTGAAACAGCAGGGTGCCTTTCGGCATGCTCAGACGCAAAGCGAGTTCCCCAGTCCACGTAAAAATAATGCTGCTTAAAAGCACTATTTTCATCACAAGGTGTGGTTGAGACTAATACGAGTACCAGATCTGAGATATGTGTGCAAATAAACTCGTCAGACTTGATGGGATCTAAGGCAAAAGCCAGATCTAAAGTGCGTTCTAGCAGTTGTCGATTGAGTTTATCTCTTGAGAGTGTTTCAGCAATAAAACTATAACCTTGAAAGACATCCACGACTCGACTTAAGCAATTTTGTAGGTAAGCATCCCATATATTTGGTGTGCCACCTATGGTGAGTTGTAAGGCTTTACCTTTTTCAAGAGAGAGCTCAAATTTTGCTTGTTCAAGTGAGCTCACCATCACTTCTGCATAATGTATTAGCCTTTCGCCTGCTGAGGTGAGTTTTATGGCATTTCTGTTACGAATGAAAAGTGAGGCATCAAAAAAGGCTTCAAGTTGTTTGATCCTAGCACTCACAGCGGCTTGAGTAATATATAAATTTTCAGCTGCTCGGCCAAAATGTTTCTCTTTGGCGACCTCTAAAAATGTGCGAAAAACTTTTACATCCATAACGGTTTAGAGTGATTTTTTTTAAGCATAACAAAGAAATCTTGTCGAGACGATAAAAAGTTATTCTCGATAAATTGTTTTTGTGGAAACGAGTAAAATCTTTCGTTTTATCTTTAGTTATTTTAGGTGCAAACTCGCGTCGAATTACCATTGTGACATTATATTTAGAGGGAAATGAAGTGAGTAGTCAGTTCGTCATCGGGTCTAACACATGGGTACCTGTTCCGGTTATCGCATTGGCCTTGTATGCCGTGGCCTCTGGATATTTGATGAGTTTATTGCCATTGATCTTGCCTGTATATGGTATGGATAGTCATTTAGCCAGTTATTTGGCCAGCATTTTTTATGCAGGTTTACTCTTAGGTACGCTATTGATCTCACCGGTTTTAGGTTATTTGGGCCATAAAATGAGTTTTATCTGCTGTTTAGTGATCTTTAGTTTAACGATTATTGTCCTGCCCTTTGCTCCTTATAGTGGGATTTGGCTGGTTGCTCGCTTTATCGCAGGGATCACTGTGGCAGGCATTTTTGTGATAGTGGAATCTTGGTTGTTAGAAGGGGATGAAACGGGGCGAGCTAAACGGCTGGGCATTTATATGGCAGCGCTTTATGGTGGTACCTCCATTGGACAGCTGGGTATTGGTATGTTTAATATGAATAGCTTGCTGCCTTTTATGGTTATTTCATTGTTGTTGCTGTTGGCCGTGGCTGTATTGCTTGTGATCGCCTCTAATGAACCTAAACCGCATTCGATAGAAAAGATAGCACTTAAGCACATTAAGCGAGTGTGCACACCAGCATTAATAGGTTGTTTAGTCTCAGGTTTAACATTAGCTATCGTTATGGGATTAATGCCAGTTGCATTATTAAACATAGGGGTCACCCATCAGTCCCTAGGGAGTTTGATGGCCTTAGTGATCATTGGTGGTATGGCCGTGCAATTGTTTGTGCCAAGCTTGATCAGAGGCTTAGGGCATAAATTATGTATGGCTGGGTGTGCATTAGTTGCAGCCAGTGCGGTTGCGATGGCGATCAAGTGGCAATCATTTTATGCATTAAGTGCCAGTTTGTTTATTTTAGGAATGGCCTTATTTGCACTTTATCCTATTGCGATTAATTTAGGGTGTCTCAAGTTGACGCAGGCAGAGCTGGTTAGTGCAACGCAAATGATGTTATTGAGTTACAGTTTAGGATCCGTTGCGGGGCCATTAATTGCTCAAGGTTTCATGTCTCAAGGTTATGATTTATTTGCGCCTTTATTGGTGATGTTGATTTTGACTTGTGTGTATATGTTGATCGTGAGTGGCCGACATCATCAGACTGTGGCTGGTTGAGTTTCACGGGTATATTTATCTAAATTGTATATACTTTAGTCTTTCTTATCGAATTTCTGCCGTGAAAACACGATTTATTACTCTGTCGATGGCACTCTAGCAGGGCGCTCAGATCGCACTGGAAGTGGTTATACTCTGACGGTCGATCAGTAAATAAAATTATTTATTATCAGCTTGTCTTGGGTTTAAAAAGCGCTAAATCTAGCGCTTTTTTTGATTACTCTCGTATCAATGACTATTTAAAATGAGTTATTTTCAATCTGTTTAACAGCTTTACTACTCATGTGAGTCTTATTCTTGTGTGTTTTCTTTAACTTGCACTATGGGGGCGGCTTTCTGTGAAGTGGTGATATCAGAGCTTGTGGTCATTGTTTTATTTGTGTCTGTAGACCGACTGCTGATCTCTTGAGTAATATCTTCAATTAATGCACTTTTCATTCTATTGATTGTTGTTTGATAATTTCGAGTGATTTCTTACAATGATATTCACCGATTTTGTTGAGGCTAGGTTCAAAGAAGAAAGTGCTAAAGCTCACATTTTTAGCGCCTGAAAATTGAAAATACATCAGTCCTGGTCCTTTGATCTTCTTATTTTGTTGGTTTTCGACATAATCGACGGCGATGTTTTTATCCATATCATAAAGCATGTGCCCTTTTGATTGTCCTGTTATTTGTTTTGAGTCACCCGTAAACAATAATTGAAACACGAAGAAGCGATCATTAAGGGGAGGAACATTTGGATTAAGTTTAATCGCCAAATGTCTAACATAACCTCGGATTATATTTTTACATTGATAGTGTCCGGTAATGGTTTTTATTTGCGAATTTTCTGCCCAAGAGTATGTGGGGGTAAGTATAAAAATACATATGACAATGCCTATTACTCGCTGTAAAAGAGTTGAATATAAAAAATTTAGCAACTCTGTGCTCCTAAGTGTAAAGTGTTGTATTTCTGCTTCAGATTAACTTTCTTTTTCACATTTCTTTTTCGCAATAGTATTCTCCGACTTTATTCAGGCTAGGTTCGAGAAAATAAGTGGTAAAGTTGATCTTCTGTTTGTTTGGAAATTGGAAATAAGCCAGTCCTGGAGCCTCGTTGTTGTTTAAATGATTGACTGCTGTATGTGTTTTGAGATCGTATAGCATATAGCCTTTGGTTAGACCAGGTATTGAATGAGCTGTTCCTGAAAAGAGTAATTGAAAAATATAAAAGCGATCTTCATATGGGGTAATGGTTGGAGTGAGATTAATACTTAATTGAGGGCTATATCCTCCCAATAAATTTTTACATCGGTAGTCACCTTCAATAATAGTCAGTGGAACCTTATGGGATGCAGCATGGGTTGTCTGTATAAAAGTGGGAAGTATCAAGATGAAAGCAAATAAGAACCATGAGTATCCTTTTTGCTTTTTACACGTATATAGATCCATAAGTTAACTCACAGTATGATAACGATAAAAGGTCGTTTATAGTGAGTGTAGTGCGCAATATGAATTGTGCAAAATAAGTTTATTAGATGCTTAAAACACTCGCCAATTGCCTTTTATTTTTATTTATCTGAATCATATAAATATTTTTATTGGGGATATTCCTACCGTGAAAGCTGATTTCACTGCTTGCACCAGTATAAGGGGGAAGGAAGTAGAGTAATTGTATGAGTTGTTGCTTAGCTTCCTTGGAGCGCACTTTCTTGGAGTGCATTAAGAATTCTGCTGCTAGTATGGTCGCGTCATATCCCAGTGCGGTAAAAGCATTTTTAGGGCGAGTGTCATATTTATTTTGGTAATGTTTAATAAAAGTTTGCGTCGAGGGAGGTGTACCATTTAGGGATAGAAAAGCGTGTGTGGTAAAAAATACATCGCGCAAAGATGGAGTGCTTTTCACTAAAAGATCTGAGTCAAAACCATCTGCCCCTATGATAGGCTCATCAAACCCGTTTTGCCTTAATTGATGAATAATGTCTAACGTTTTTGGAACGCCAGAGGCAAAATAAATAGCCTCGACCTGTTTTTTTACTGGAAGGAGTTGAGCGATGAGTTTCTCCATGTCGAGCGTATCTGGTGAAAAGCTGATCTTGGCGACGATTTGGCCTGTCAAGCCTTGAAGTTCATTAATAAAGGCATCACTTGCATTTATGGCGTATTGCATTTGTGTGTTTTCAATCACTAGCACTTTTTTTGCATGTAAGGTGTTAACGGTAAATTTTGCTGCGGCTTTGCCTTGCATGGCATCGGTATAACAAGCGAGTATTAAATTATTAGCATATTGTTTAGCGAGTTCACCTGATGTTGCTCCTGCCGTGATGAATAATTTATGATTTTTAACGACACTTGGCATCGCGGCTTGCAAAAGGTTATCATCAACGAGTCCAGTGATGATGTCTATGTTGCTCATATCACTGAGCGCCTGACTGAGTTTGGCAGTAACACTGGCAGATGATTGAGTATTAAAGACTTTCAACTTGACTGGGTGCCCTGATATGCCGCCTTGAGTATTTATATCGTCAATGGCTAATTGTGCTCCTTTGAGCGCCGGAATCCCCAACTGAGAAAAGGCACCATTTTGGCTGTAAAGCGCACCTATATAGATAGTTTTTTTAACGGAAGACAAGCTGGCAGTATGATGAAACAAGAAACAAAGACTCATGAACAGGATTAAAGGTTTTTTTTTCATGTTATTTCCTTCACTCTTTTTGTTTAATAGGCGCTAGGGCCTGGTGTTTTGGATGCGTCAATAAAGAGTTTTACTTCGCGAATATCCCCTTCAGGAAGCGTGATATTGGCAGATAATAAATGCAGTGATAGCACGACTTTGATATCCGGAATAATAGTTACATTTTCTATAACAACAGCAATGGGTGGACTTTTCTCTCCAGTGAGTAAACCTGAATGAGTTAATATGGCATTAGGGGCTGCGTTTGAAAAAGTTGTTGTGAAGTTTTTTAAGAAGGTAATGGAAGGAATGATTTTTGTTTCTCTAATGGGGTCGTTGGTAATAGCAATAAGGCCTTTATCAATATGGGTTAAGGAAAGTTCATAGGTCATTTTGTTCTTTGCTTTTAGTATGCGTCCTTTGTCGGCACTGAGAACAAATAACCATTGCTTTTGTTCAGTTGCTAAGGCTTTTGTCGAACTTATAAGGCTGGATTTTGAAGCGGCTTCTATCCCATAAGAGGTCGCAGAATGGGCTGCATAAGAGGACAGACTCGTCATCATAAATAATAAAATAAACAAGATTGGTTTTAAAATCAAAATCTCTCCCCTTTATCGACAGTCACATTTTCAGCTTATTTGACTTATGCTCAAATTTAGGCTCAATATTGAGTATAATGAAGTCGTTTTAACTTGCTTATTTTTTTTGCAATAAATGATCTTAAAAGAGCGGTATTTGTATGAAACCAAAGACCGAACCTATTTGCTGCCAGAATTGATGGAACCAGAATTGAAGAAAATAGTGAAGTATATTGCTGAGATCTAGGGAGCAGCAACAAGAGTACTGTGGTGGGCAGAGGGGTAAAGAATAAAGTGGGGGCAAAGAAAGTGGGCCGGACTTATTTTAAAAGCCGGGCCCCAGATGGGATTCAGTTGGGTCTGTATAATTGCTTATATGCTAAGTAAGAAATAGAAAATATACTTAATGCAATAAAAATGGCATTTATTCCTAATGAATTGACTGCTGAAATGACTAAAAATGCATTAATATAATGAATCGATTTCAATGTGCTATATTTTTTTGCAATAAAAGAAACAATGTAGAAATAAATGACCATTGGTATTGAAAAATAAAAATCAACATTTGTTATGGGTTTATCATTAAATAAAATATAACAAATCATGGTGAGCGCCATAATAACAAGAAATATATTTGATTTGATAACGTTATTTTTCATTATAGGTACCTATAATATAGCTAACAGTACTAATGAAAATGTATAGTTAGCTATATAAATAATTAATTTAAATTTTTAGGATTATAAATATATCCAATAGCAATTCATGTGACCTGCTGTTCCAGTACATACGCGAACAGGCTTATCACCTGGTAAATCCATACCACCACCATGACCACCGTGATGGCCGTGACGGCCTCCCTCATTACCACCACCTTTGCCACCTTTATTACCTTTGCCACCTTTATTACCTTTGTTACCTTTGCCACCTTTGTTACCTTTGCCACCTTTGTTATTTCTTTTTATCTTCAATTTTCCTTTTGAAATAACCATGATATCACCTACTTTCAAAGGATCACCTTTTAAAGTGTCAGATAGTAGATCAGCGAGATATGCGGCAGTTAGTGACTCCAATACAATTTTTTCAGTAAGACCTTTTCCTAGAGTAGCCATTAATGAAGCGATTCTTCCAGCCGGAATAGCTAACAGAGCATTTGTGACAAATTGTCTAGCTCTATTGTTTGAATCAATTAATCCTTGAGTGACGGCAATTTCTACTGTTGGGAGTTCCTTTAAATTGTTATTATTGTTTACATATTTCTTTAAGTCATATTGAGCTTTTAAACGTTTATAATCAGAATGAGAACTTTGCCAAAAAGGTGAATTAGTTAATGGCTTATTATCTTTAAAACTATCTTTAAAATTATCTTTTGATGCTTCAAAATGAAAACGTTCTAAAATGAATGTGCTTAATAATTTTGAATCTATAATTGCAGCATCTGATTGTAAAAAAAACATTATGTCTTTATTTTTAAAATCACTGGTGAGCATTAAAAACTTTGATATTTCTAAATCGATGGAACAAATTTCAGTAGTACATTCAAGTGTGATCTCTGCTTCTTCATAATTATCTGGTACGTTTACCTCCGTAGCGAAAGCTAGATTTGATGTCATTGACATCATTAAAAATAACGATAATCCTTTAAATAATAGTCTTAACTTCAACATATTAACTACTCCATAAAATTGAAGTTACAATATATACTCAAAAAACAAACGCTCAATTATACTTTAGTTTTAATAAACAAGATCTTAATAAGGGGTTCCTCATTTAATAGCCCATTATATTCTCAGTGAAAAAATGGGGCACTCTTATTTCAAAAGCAGGCCGAACCTTTAACTCATACCTCTAAAGCCGCTTTTATTTTACTCAACCTCAGTGTCTATCAGGCTTTGACACAAGTGCTAAGTTAAATCTTGCAGATGTTGTTGCATGAAGTTGATAAAGGTACTGACCTTACTTGGAATATGTTGGCGGGTCGAGTAAACCGCATAAATCCCATGTTCAGGTAACGCATAGTCCGTTAATAAGGGAACCAGCTGCTTGGTTTTAATGGCTTCATTGACAATAAATAAGGGCATTTGGCAAATGCCTAATCCTGCCAATAAAGCTGAATATAACGCCTCGCTATTATTGACTTGATAATTGCCTTTTGGCTGAATAGAGATGGTTCCTTTTTTACCTTTAAATTGCCATTCACTGCCTGCTTGAAAGTAAGAATAAAATAAACAATTATGTTGGGAAAGTACCTTAGGGGTATCGGGTATTCCATGTTGCTTCAGGTATTGCGGCGAGGCGCACAAGACGCTGTGACAAGGGGCTAACTTTTTTGCGATCAGGCTAGAATCGAGCAATTTTCCTATTCGTATCGCCACATCAAATTGATATTTGACCATATCGAGGACTTTATCATCCATGATCATTTCAATTGAAATGAGCGGGTGCACTTTTAAAAACTGCGGAATTAAAGGCGCAAGATGGAGCCGTCCAAAGGCCATAGGGGCATTAATTCGCAAGTGCCCCTTAGGCTGAGTCTGTTGTTGAGTGACCGCATCTCTTGCATCGTTAGCAAGTGCGAGAGATTGACTGACTCCCTCGTAATAAGTTTGTCCTGCTTGTGTGAGACTCAAACGGCGAGTGGTTCGGTGTAATAATCGAATACCTAATGATGCTTCTAACTGAGTGATCCGTTTACTCACTGCGGATTTTGAACTTCCCAGTCTTTCGGCGGCTTTTGAAAAGCTGCCCATTTCGACAACGGTGACAAAAATAGGTATGGCAGTGAAAGTATTCATAGAGCTTGATATTTTTATTGTTGAGTTTTATTCATAAATAATTTTCTATTTTGACTCATTATAAATCAAATGAAAACAATTTAAAGTGTGCTCACATTTTAGCGTGGGAATGAAAACAGTGTTAAAACAAGTATCGAATAAGCTAATGGCCCTTTTAGCGGGGGGATTATTGGCACTAATGATAGAGATCAATAGTGAATTAGCATTCGTTAATTCACCGATTCAAGCATCTTGGATTGCTCATGGTGTCGGTGCATTCGTGGCTATGTGTCTAGTGTTAATAGTCGCTTTTGCTTTTCAGGGGCATAAGCGGAATGGCTTGGTAAAAACAAAGGGGATAAAAACAAAGGGAACAAAAACCACTGGTTTGCCTTATTGGCTTTATCTCGGTGGTCTTCCTGGTGCGCTAACTGTGGTGTTAGCAGGCATAACGGTAAATAGTGACATTGGTCTCAGTGGTACGTTAAGCAGTGCGCTTATTGGACAGATTATCTTTGGCATCATATCGGATCATTTTGGGCTGTTTGGTAGCCAGAAAAAACCTTTTGTGGCCGCTGATTTATTGAAAGTGCTGCCCGTACTCGCAGGGAGTTTTATTATTATTTTTACCTGATGGCTCAGCGTGATTTGGAAATGAACAAGACTTAAAAGAGAATGAATGATGTCCTTATATATTGTTATTGCGTTATTAAATGGTGTGGTGATCAGTTTGAGTCGAGTGCTCAATGGGCAGCTCAGTCTGCATGTGGGACCATTAAAAGCATCGGTTTATAATCATTTAGTGGGTTTTTTCCTGTTGACCTTATTATTGATTTTGTATGGTTTTTTTCAATTAAGTTCGCTCGAACTCATCTTGTCTACCCCTTGGTATTTATATTTAGGGGGAGTTATTGGCGCACTTTATGTGGCGTTAAACAGTTTTATTTTATCGCGTATTGGTGCGGCAAACACTGGGTTATTGGTGATCAGTGGCCAAATGATAGCTGGAATATTTTTAGACGGTGAACCTTTCGATACGAAAGTGCTATTGTTCAAAATGCTTGGTGTGTTGTTCATTGCTATTGGAATTTTCTTTTTGCAGTCAAACTCTAAGCCCATCAAGAAAGTCACGAATATAAGCCATCCTAAGACAAGTTAGGCGCTTGCGACAAGATTTGTTTGAAAGCGTTGAGCGAAGTTGAACAAAAATTGAAGTTCGACATTAACTCCCCTTATTTCGTTATTTTAAATGTGAAATTGCCCTTTCAAATGCTGACCTCGCTTCATCATGATGGCGAGGGAATGATCTCGAAGGAAATCGATTTTGATATGAGTGCATATCCTCTGCTAAAGTGAGAGTCCGTCATACTGGTGAGAATTTAAAGGTGATGAATGGATAGGAGTCATATATTAGGCGTGATCCTTGCTGGTGGACTATCTCGGCGTATGGGAACGGATAAAGCCAAACTGCAAATTAATGGCGTTTCTATGTTGCAAAGAAATCAGCTTTTATTGAGTGAGTGCGGCATTCAGAATATTGTGGTTTGTCGTAATCAGACGGGATTTTTGGCTGATATTCATGTTAATTGTGGCCCTATGGGGGCAATACACAGTGCACTCAATTACGCACAAAAAAAACCATATATCAAAGGGCTCATGTTTATCCCCATCGATATGCCTCTCCTTAATAAAGATATGATTAATCAACTGATTGATAAGGAGTTACTGGAAAATAATCCGAAAAATATGCTTAACGTCTGCACAACCGAAGCTAAAGTACTGACTCAAGCTAGACATTTTCAGAATACGCCATTGCCTTTATTCTTACCTTATCACTCTTCTTTTTTGCCTTTGAGTGAAGCGGTGGCAACATCTCAAAAAGATCGTTCTATCAAGGCTTTTTTAAGCTTAATTGACAGCGAGTCGATAATGTCACTGGAGCCAGAGAAATTAATGAATACCAATGATAAAGCCCAATGGCAGCACGCTATTGATACAATAAGTGGTATTCAGTAATTAAGTTATCAAGGTAAGTTTGAGTACATAAGGGACAAAGATAATGAAAAAAGATAAACCTTTTCAGTCGTTAAATATCGCGGTATTAACCGTATCGGATACCCGTGATGAAACCAACAATACGGCAGGAGATTTATTGGAAGGTGCATTAAAGGAAAGTGGTCATCAATTAAGTGAAAAAATGATCGTCAAAGACAACATTTACCACATTCGCTCTATAGTGTCAGTGTGGATCGCATCCACAGATGTGCAAGTGGTTCTCGTTTCGGGTGGAACGGGTTTCAACGCTAAAAATTCAACCATTGAAGCATTAACGCCCTTATTTGATAAAACCGTCGATGGGTTTGGTGAGTTATTTAGGCAGCTTTCCTTTGACGATATTGGTACTTCAACCTTGCAATCACGTGCGGTGGCGGGCTTGGCGAATGGTACCGTTATTTTTTCCATGCCAGGCTCAACTGGTGCTTGCCAATTAGCTTGGGAAAAAATTATTCAATCACAGCTCGATGCCAGACACGGCCCCTGTAATTTTGTGCCGCATTTAAAATAATAGTGCACATGCATGTTATTTTATATTGATTTAGCTATAAGTGCCGATGGTCTCTGTTCGTGCTATTGATGATTTTATGCTGGTATTAGCAAAAAGGCTCAGTATTGAGCCTTTCTCAAGCATAGTGTTAGGCGTAATTGTAATTGCTAGCAGCGTTTTGGTACTGAGAGAAGTTATCTTCTAGCATCTCTATATCTCTAGCCCAATAACTGGTATGAATCATTCGTGGATCATTATTTTCTCTGTCTAAAATAATATGACTTCCTTCTTCGATTAAACTATTCACTTTTGCTGTATCCCAAAGATGAGGCGAAATTATTTTTCCTTCGGCTTCCAATGAATTTAGGTGAGATTTTAGTCTAGAAAGTCTAGTCTTTGTGGCCTCAATAGCAGCATTAGAGAGTAATCCCGCACTTAGCTTTTCGATGTCATTATCAGTGAGGGCATCAATGGCGGCTTTCATTTTAGTATCAACAACATTGGGGTAGTCCGGTAACTGAGAGTTAATCTCGCGGGTTTGTTGTTGGAGGGTATTCCAATCTGGTCCTAAGCAAAAATCATTATCGATGCCTTTCACAACGACTTTATCCGTGATTGGATCAATATAGAGCATATAATTATCAGCATGCCTATCAACTTGGCCTGTGATGAGATCTACAAGATGTAATTGAGTGAGCTGTTGCTGTAAAGAAGCTTTATATTTGTAATTGTGAGGGTTAAATTGAGCATTTTTTGCATTAACTCCAGCACTTTTATCCATTACAAGTCCAAGCTCACCGTTATGAGTAGCAAAGTCAGTTTGGACTAATACATTAAATCCCAGTTTTTGATCTATTGCACTCGCAATGACGGCGCGTTCTAATAAACGAGGTGAGCTATTATCTATTCCGATAGCGATAGATGGAGAACGACCAATTGTAATGTTGTCATCATCTTGTTTATAGACTTTTGCTTGAGGAGAATTATTGTTAGTGTATTGAGTAGAGTAAACTGTGTGTATATATCCTTTTCCTAGTGGCGTCATTGGGGCTGTTATGGTTTTATCGTTAAATTCATTTGCCATCTTATTTATAACCTGATTTCTAACGCCTCGAGCAAAAGCGCGTAATGGCATATTTATGGTTCCAATTTCGGTGTCTTTATTTTGGAGCTTATAGCCACTAAAACGAAGTGATTTTTTTAGAGTACGTTCATGCTCAACAATATTGAGTAGTTGTTGGTTGAGGTTGGTGAGTTGTTGGTTAGTGAGTTTGTTTCTTTGTATATAAATCTCTGTAATAGCACGGAATTGATTTTGAATATCGTCAAAACCAACTCGTTTCATTAACTGGGCCATTCCTGTCACATTTTTGATGATGGTTTGTTTTTGTGATATGTCTTTAGGATCATTAAAGTTGATATTACTAAAGATGTTTTCCATTCTCTTTGAGTAGGTCAGGAAATGTTGACGAGCTCTTTCATTGAGTAGTTGAAAATCATGTTTATTTTCATTAGGAATAACACCGTTACGCTCTAATTCACGTAACGACTTAAAGCATGAGGATATCTCTTCTCTTGTCCATAGGAGCTGTTCTTTATCTAAGCGCCTTAATAGCTCGGTGTCGGCGTTAATGGTGGGATCAATCTTGGATAATGCATCAATGTTACCGCGCAGATCGGTTAAAATGGGAAACATCGCCTGTGTTTTGCCCTGTTTCATTACTTGTGCGAGCTTGTCTATTTGGCGATTTATTTCAGTATTGAAATTATCGACTTTTTTGTTTTTATTTGTGATATGAAGATTGATGCCTTGAGCTATGCAGGCTAATTGATTGGTGTTGGATTGCGTGAATGTTTGGGTTGATGCAACTTGAATATGCTGCTCTAAGGTGCGTTTTATGTTTGCCAAGGATTCGAGGTTAAAAGAACGTCGTTGCAGATAGCATTGCGTGATGGCGCTGAGATCATGTTCAATATCAGTCAGTCCTATTTTTTGCATTTTATTGGTTAATAACCCTAACTCTGTATTGATATTGGCGATATTATTTTGTGCGAGTTGAGTAAATATTTTTCTACATTCAGGTGTATAAGCAAAGACTTGCTTTATCGTAAGTTGTTTTAATACTTGTGCATAATCCTGTTTATTTTGAGGTAGCCCACTGATTTTTGCGTTTCTCATTTTATTCATCACACGAATGAGAGGCTCACGATCTAAGCTTTGTAGCTTTTCATTAAGTGTATTGTTGATATGATTTAAATCAAATGCATGGCTGAAATTTAAGGTGTTTTCATAGCGGGCTAAAATGACGCTTATGTCTTCTGTTTGGCATGCCTTCCATAAGTCATCGATGTGTTGCTTGAATTGATGTTCGAGTTGAATACGCGGTTCAATGCAGCTTTTTAAAAGTGGGTGGAAGCCAAATTTATTGTCTTTTTCGGTTATTCTTTGCTCTATTTCCATTAACTGTGTGCTGGGCAACTTTTGCAGTTGTGCTGCTATTTTGTCATCAATCACTTCATATGCATATTGTTTCCCGTATCTATGTTCTTGTACATCAAAGATGGTTTCTCCCACAAGGCTTTCATAGGCATAGTCAATTTGAGTAGCGGACATGGTTTTGATTTCAGAGACAAAATGCTGTATTTCTGCTTCAATAAAAGCATCTTTTTGTTTAAAAAGTACTTCTTCGACTAATTTATTTAATGTTACTAGGTGATTCGATGTTACTGGATACTCTTTGATAACAGTATCAATACGGTTTTTAATACCTTCAATGTCATCTTTAGTTAACGCGTTAAGTTTTGAAGTGAACTTCTGTGATAATTGGACTTCTGTTAGATTAATTTTACGGCTTGAGTCAATAATCTGCTGATATTGCGGTGCTATTTCTTGAGTGGGAGTATGGCTTAGTCCGACAATGAACTGGTTGAGGTCATTGTCGAACTGTGTTTGTTGAGCCTTAATTTCAGCTGTGCTTACTAACGTCTGAAGGTTCTTATGTACAACTTCACCTGCCAGAGAAATGTGTTGATATGGGCAAGCTAGTTTGTTACTAATTGATTGTAATTGTTCTGGATTATATGTTTTGAGTAATTGACTGATTTTATCGTCTAGTTTTCCCATATCATGAAGGCTTGGATGAACAAGTGTAAACTCAGCGAGTTCTAAATAGCGCAAAATACAAGCATCAGCTTTGGTTGTTAATAAACTATCAGTCCAATTATAAATCAGTGAATCGATATTATCTGTACTGATGTCAGTGATAGTGATAAGTGTATGGTTAAGTGGCTTTTGCTCTGCTTTTGCTGTGTTAGATAAGTGATCCCAGTTATTGGTTACTTTTCCTGTTTTGGAGGCATCGAGCGTATGAGAGGCGGCGATTTGACCTAGTTGAGTATGAGATGAACTTGCTGTGTTATGATTTTGTACTGAATGTTGAGCGGAAAGAGTAGACTGCTCAGTGACTGTCAAAGGCATGAGGATTTCCTTGTAATGCATTTACGAGTGCGTTTTTATTAATTGGCCTATAAGACGGTAAGGCTATTTAGATCTTGATTAACGTGCTGAATATTGTCTTGTTAGATGTGTATGAGATTCGGCTGTTTTTTCTTGTTGGTACTAAGATTGTTATGAGTTGATTGAGGTGGGGGAGCTAAGAGCTTTCGCTTCCAGACTTTGGCAAAACAGATCAAATTCTCAAGATGGCTAATAGTATCTTTAATGGTCAACTTATCTAAATTACAGATATGTTGAATGATGATCTCATTAGTGTGTTCATCGATAGCTAAATGGTTTTCACCGACTCCTCGACCATAAGCATTTGCATGTAAGAGAGATAATGTCTGATTTGGAGTTAACGCATCGCTTATACCTACTACGCTATATAGGTAAAGTGCTTTATTATCAATCCACTCTATATTAATTATAATGCTTTTGTCTATGACTAACCGGCATAGGTTATCCTCGTTGAAATTTAAATCGCTAATGCCAACTTCTTTTCTAAATTGAGTAATAAATTCTTTTTTTAACATAAACTGTGAGTGTCGATTAGTGGGAGCCAATACTTAAATCATCGTAAATAATCCGATGTTAATAAGGATTCTTTGTCAGATTAAATGTATGGAGATTAAAGCAATTTGTAAGATGAGACGTCTATCACTTTTATGTTGGGTTTTAGAAAAGTGATAGTGGGGCATAAAATAAAAAACTGAATTGTTCGATTTTGTATGACCCGTTAATCTTGTTTTGTTTGAACTTATGTGTGTTACTTACTTCCTGTGAATAGTGATGCTAGGCTCATAAGGTTGAATTGAACAGCATTTGAGAAGCGCACTATGGCAGATTGACAGAAATGGGATCCCGAAGATAAAATTTTTGGGGATCAACAAGGCAAGAAAATCGCAAAACAGAAACCTGTGGATTTCAATTTCGAACTGGTTATGTGGTTTCGCTGTTTGGCTTTATTGGTGAGTGATCTCCGTACATGAAATCACACTGCTAATGGGAATGTATTGCCGATGTTTGTGTGTTTAATGCATTTTTCTTTTTAGCATCATAGCGCTTCCACACTTTTTCATGAAAGTAAAAAACCACGGTATTAATAGCTGGTTCAACTAATGCGACGGCGCCACCGACTAATAAGCTACCAGTCAGTAAATAGGTAACAGTAAAAGCAACGCTAAAATGAAGTGCAGCAAATGTCAGTGTTTTAGTCATACAAGCCTCAAACGTCATATTGATTAATTAGCAAATGATAATCATTATCATTTGCATTTGAAAGTGTTTTTTAGACTTTTCTGTTCTTTATTTGAGCTATATGGGGAAGTTTGGTTATATATGAGGGTAACACCAAGCCTTTGCTAGCAGTTATTGCTAGCAAAGAGTTAGGACATTCTGACGATGTGAATTAATTTTGTAGTTTCTTGCAAATATACTCTTGGCTTTCTTTACTAAAACTACTGCTTTGTGGTGCGCTAGGTGCACAATATTCATCGACAAATTGTTTTATTTTCTCTTTAGATTGAGTGAGTAAGTCAAATGCTTGTTTTTCTGTGTTGGATAACTTAGCGTCAATAGTGTCTTTAAGCGATTGAGCTTTGGCTTCTAATGAATCCATTTGAGTATCGGTGCTTTTATTTGGTTCATTTTTTGTTGATTCAACAGATGATTGAGCGCCATCCATAGGTTTTTGGACATTGTCACTTTTAGTGTACAAGTAATATGCTAAAGCAACTAATATTGCCAAGATGATCCAATTTCTCATATTTAGGTCCTATCTAAGTGAATAACTTGTGTTATAAGAGTTATAATAGACCAGTTTTCTGGCAATGTTAAAGCTGTAAGGCTGTAAAATGAACGCAGAAAAAAACCAAAAAGATTACTCAAAAGAAAAGCGTATTAAGATCCATCAAGCTGATCCTGCTAAGGCGGATCGATTTAATCCCAGAAATCGAATATATGTTAGGGCTGTATCGGGCTTATGGACGACATTACGACGCAGACTCGGCTGGATAGCTATGCTCACTTTTCTTGTTATTCCTTGGATCCCATGGGGAAACAGGCAAGCTGTTTTATTTAATTTAGTCGAGCAAAAGTTTCATATATTCGGTCTCACCATTTGGCCTCAAGATCTGACTTTATTAGCGGCTTTATTAACGATAGCGGCTTTTGGCTTATTTTTTGTGACAACTTATCTCGGGCGAGTATGGTGTGGCTATACATGCCCACAAACGGTTTGGACCTTTATTTTTATTTGGTTTGAAGAAAAGCTGGAAGGGACTAGACATAAGCGGATTAAATTAGATCAATTACCTTGGAGTGTGAATAAAATTTGGCGTAAAAGTGCAAAGCACACTGCATGGTTAGTCGTATCCTTATTTACCTCAACGACTTTTATTTCTTATTTTATCCCTGCCAATGAGCTATACCTTGATCTGTTTAGCTTAAATGAAACGGGTTTAGTCTATTTTTGGGTGGTTTTTTTCGCTTTAGCAACTTATGGCAATGCTGGTTGGATGCGAGAAATCATGTGCATTCATATTTGCCCTTATGCTCGGTTTCAAGCGGTAATGTTTGATAGAAACACTTATATAGTGGGATACGATAGTCAGCGTGGAGAGAATAGAGGGCCTAGATCTCGCAAGTCAGATCCTAAGGAGCAAGGTTTAGGCGATTGCATTGATTGCGATTTATGTGTGCAGGTTTGTCCCACGGGGATAGATATTCGCAATGGGCTTCAATATGAGTGTATTAATTGTGGTGCTTGTATAGATGCTTGTGATAACACCATGTCGCATATGGGGTATGCCAAGGGGTTAATTAGTTACACCACGGAAAATAAATTAAACAGGGTAAAAGAAAAAGTATTAAGGCCGAAGTTGGTCGGTTATGGTGTGATGTTCTTCATTATGACATTAGTCTTTATCTATGCCTGTATGAATATTGCGCCGATGCGATTAGATGTGATACGAGATCGTAATCAACTTTATCGAGAAAATATTGATGGTTTGATTGAGAATACCTTCACGTTAAAGATTTTCAATAAAACTGAATCTTCTCATCACTATGAAATGAGAGTAGCAGGCTTATCAGATTATCAGTGGATTGGACCTAAGCAAGTGACCTTGGCACCTGGTGAAGTGTTAAGCGTACCTATTAGTTTAGCTGTAGATCCTGTAGAGCTAAATAAGAGTGTGACGGATATTACTTTTAATGTGAGTAGCCAGGATAATAAGGTCGAGGTCACACAAGATTCTCGTTTCTTTAGCCGTTAAATAAAGGTGAGTGATAGTTAAAAAGGGCCAAAAAACACATTTGTGCCCTTTTTTTATTCGTTTAGCTGGCTTTGTGTTCACTTAAAAGGTTTCTTTAAATTAAATGCAAAAAAGCCCTTGCGCTCATCTCAAATATCCCTATAATGCGCACCCACTGACACGGCAAAGCAGATGACTAAGTGATTGGTCAACAGCAGCAGTGAGTAGTGTTTCAAGTCGTTAAGGTGGCTCGATGAGATAAGAAATTAATCATTGAAAAACTTCTTAAAAAAACACTTGACGCATACGAGGAAACGCGTAGAATACGCCTCCTCAGCCAATATGGCGAAACGTTCTTTAGCACTTATTTAGAGCGTCGTTCTTTAAAAATTAGACAAGCAAATCTGTGTGGGCACTCACAGAGATTAAGTTATTCGAAACTGCCTTACTTCTTTATTGTAAAGAGTGAAGCAGCCAAAAAATTACTTAATGACCTCTTTATTTTAAGAGTGAGTGTTCATGCGCTGAGATTTTAACTTTCTTAAAAGAAAGTGAAATCAAAGAAAGCAGAATTCATTGAGCAGGTCTTCGGACCAAAACAAAGCTTTAATTGAAGAGTTTGATCATGGCTCAGATTGAACGCTGGCGGCAGGCCTAACACATGCAAGTCGAGCGGTAACA
>NZ_CANLZC010000010.1 GCF_947495455.1 uncultured Shewanella sp.
ATCGCGATGGACGAAGGTTTACGCTTCGCTATCCGTGAAGGTGGTCGTACAGTAGGTGCGGGTGTTGTAGCTAAGATTGTTGCTTAATCGCGACTCATCTTACTGAACAAAAAAGGCAGCTTAGGCTGCCTTTTTTGTTTTTATGCTTTTTACGATGCGTTATTCGACTGGCTGAGTTAAAGCAAAATCAATTCTGATGGATTGACCTTCTTGATAGATAAGCTCATTTTCTGGCTCAGCCGAGCGGCTTTCTTTAGCGATTTGTCCTCGCCACTCGGGTAATGTTAAATAACGATCCACTTTCGCTAATCTGATACTGACTTTTTTGTGTTCTATGGCATCAAATTTCGCTTGAATGTCATGAGGCAGTTGTAGTGAGGGAATAAGGCCTGCACGTCCAGCATGGATAGACCAAATGTTATCACTGTCAGAGGCAAACATAGTACCATCATGCAGCTGCAATTTAGTGGATGATATAGTGCTGCCATAAGCACTAAAATCAAAATCAATTGTATCCGCATCTAATTTTAATTGCAGTGCTATATGCTCCACCTCCTGCAAAAAGTTCTCATTGGCCGTTAATAATTCAATAGGCTGAGTATCACCGCTACTGTCGATAGATTGATGTGAAGCGATATTAATATTAGCGTGGGAATCTAAAATGCTCGATGCTTGACCATCATGGGTATAGAGCATCGACGTGAGATTTAACTCTGGATAGATGTAGATAGGCTTGTCATGACTGGAGCTATGTTGGCTAGTGTTCCATGAATAATTACCGAATTGATAAAAGCCAGTGTAAGCCACAAGAAAGCTGGACTCGGTTGGGGGTGTAGTTTTAACTTCAATGCCTTGGGTAAAGTCATCTAAGGTTAAGGCTTGATCATCGTCTTGTGAGAATGACACATGAGCTACATGGGTACTAAGGCCATGGTTATCGATGAGTGTGAGTTCGGTCGGTGAATTGGCACACCAACTGACTTTCGTCGCACTGTATTGGGATGTGGGATTGAGTGGCACACTCATGTAATTTCTGTTGGCAGTGAAATCAACGGATTGAAATTCACCGCTGTCATACAGCTCACTAATATCAATTTGAACTTCATTGCACTCACAACCAATATCATTATTAATATAATGAATTTGCTTACCTAAATCACCTGCTGTGACATTGAGATAGCTATTCACTGTAATACCGACATCAAGATCATTAGGATCTGTGTAGGTGAGTTGAGTGATGTGTTTGTTAGCTGCAGTCCATTCAATTTCAAGGTGTCCGTTTGCATCAGTTTGATGTTCACTTAGAATTTTACCATTCGCATCGTGTACCAAGAAAATAGCGCTAGTATTTGGGCTTGTGATATCACATTGATTGGATCTCAGTGCATCTAAGGTTAAATAAACAGGAGAGGGGGAGTTGTCTGTATTGTCTGTTGCATTCTCTGTTGATTGATCATGACTTGAATCGCTGCCACCACAGGCGGTAACAAAGGCTGCTAACAAACTGCAGGCTGCTAACAAACTGCAGGCCGCTAATTTTAACATATACATAGTGTATTTTTTTGTTGTTTTTGTGTAAAAAAGGTTGCGCACTATATAAGGTCAAAGTGATTGATTCAAGCCCTGCTACTGGCTTTTATCATTTGAAGCATTCTGCACAATTTAAGCACAATGCTTAATTATTGACAATTTGCTTGCTCTTAACACAAAACTGCGTATAATGACCGCTCGCCTTAACCATTAGGCGAATTAATCAGTCAAGAAAAGCTTGACGTAAAATACAGCGGCTCCAATTGTGAGTCGAACGGTTAAATCATCTCGCTCTGCTTTTCCAGAAAGGAAGAAGCTAGAGGGTGATTTTTTATGTGTCCATTTTAGGAGCTCTGGTCAATGCAGAACCAAAGAATCCGTATCCGCTTGAAAGGATTTGATCATCGTTTAATTGATCAGTCTACTGCGGAAATCGTTGAAACTGCTAAGCGTACAGGCGCACAGGTACGTGGTCCAATCCCACTACCAACGCGTAAAGAACGTTATACCATTTTGACTTCTCCACACGTTAATAAAGATGCGCGTGATCAGTACGAACTTCGTACTCACAAACGTCTTGTTGACATCGTAGAGCCGACTGAGAAGACTGTAGATGCATTGATGCGTCTAGATCTTGCGGCGGGTGTTGACGTTCAAATTAGCTTAGGTTAATTGAGATCCTTAGAAGAGGTTTGAGAGATGGCTATCGGTCTTATCGGTCGTAAAGTAGGTATGACTCGTATCTTCAATGAAGATGGGGCGTCTATACCTGTTACAGTAATTGAAATCGCTGCTAACCGCGTTACCCAAGTGAAAACTTTGGAAACTGACGGTTACCGTGCACTTCAAGTTACTACTGGTACCAAAAAAGCTAATCGCATCACTAAAGCAGAAGCAGGTCACTTTGCTAAGGCGGGCGTTGAAGCCGGTCGTGGTTTGTGGGAAGTGCGTTTGGCAGATGGTGAAGGCGAAAGCATTGAAGTTGGTGCTGAGCTAAATGTAGATATCTTCGCTGATGTAGCGAAAGTTGACGTAACAGGTCAATCAAAAGGTAAAGGCTTCCAAGGCGGTGTTAAGCGTTGGAACTTTAGAACACAAGATACCACGCATGGTAACTCACTGGCACATAGATCCAATGGTTCTATTGGTCAAAACCAAACACCTGGTCGCGTTTTCAAAGGTAAGAAAATGTCGGGCCACATGGGTGCAGAGCGCGTTACGACACAGAATCTTGAGATTGTTCGTGTTGATGCTGAACGTAACTTGCTTTTGGTTAAGGGTGCGGTTCCAGGTGCCACTAATGGCGACCTGATCATCAAGCCTGCAATTAAAGCTTAGGTCTGAGGAGATAGTAATGGAATTGGTATTGAAAGACGCACAGAGTGCTCTTGAAGTTTCCGAAACTACCTTCGGCCGTGACTTTAATGAAGCACTGGTTCATCAGGTAGTTGTAGCATATGCTGCAAACGCGCGTCAGGGCACTCGTGCTCAAAAAACTCGCGCAGAAGTTGTTGGCTCTGGTAAGAAGCCTTGGCGTCAAAAAGGAACTGGCCGTGCACGTGCTGGTACCGTTAAAGGCCCAATCTGGCGTGGTGGTGGCGTAACATTCGCTGCTAAAACACAAGATCACAGCCAAAAAGTTAACAAAAAGATGTATCGCGGAGCGCTGAAAAGCATTTTCTCTGAATTGGTACGTCAAGAGCGTCTAATTGTTGTTGAGTCATTTGGTGTTGAAGCTCCTAAAACAAAAGAGCTGAAAGCAAAATTAGCCACAATGGACTTACAAGATGTATTAATTGTGACGCCAGAAGTTGATGAGAATTTATTCTTAGCCGCTCGTAACTTATACAAAGTTGACGTTCGCGATGTTGCTGGTATTGATCCAGTTAGCCTTATCGCTTTCGACAAAGTACTTGTTACTGCTGATGCGATTAAGCAAATTGAGGAGATGCTAGGATGATAAGCGAAGAACGTTTGCTAAAAGTTATTCTAGCGCCACACATCTCTGAAAAGAGCACTGTTAGTGCTGAGAAGAACAACACGGTTGTTTTCCGTGTCGCTATCGATGCGACTAAAGCTGAAATTAAAGCTGCAGTAGCCACGTTATTTGAAGTTGAAGTTGATTCAGTTCGCACTTTGGTTAACAAAGGTAAGACTAAGCGTCACGGTGCTCGTATGGGTCGTCGTAGCGATTGGAAAAAAGCCTATGTGACTTTAGCTGAAGGTGCTGACATCGATTTCGTCGGCGGCGCTGAGTAAGCAAAGGAGAATTATCATGGCAGTTATTAAGTGTAAGCCAACCTCTCCAGGTCGTCGCCACGTAGTTAAAGTGGTGAACAGCGATTTGCATAAAGGTAAACCTTTTGCAGGCCTGTTGGCGAAAAAATCAAAAAGTGGTGGCCGTAACAATACCGGTCGTATCACTGTCCGTCACGTAGGTGGTGGTCATAAGCAGCATTACCGTATCATCGATTTCAAGCGTGATAAAGATGGTATTCCTGGTAAAGTTGAGCGTTTGGAATATGATCCAAACCGCACAGCAAACATCGCATTGGTACTTTATGCTGATGGTGAGCGTCGCTACATTCTTGCTGCTAAAGGCATGAAAGCAGGTGATGCAATCCAATCAGGTATTGATGCTGAAATCAAGACTGGTAATGCTCTGCCTCTACGTAATATCCCTGTGGGTAGCGTAGTGCATGCAGTTGAAATGAAGCCTGCTAAAGGTGCTCAAATCGCTCGCTCTGCAGGTGCTTACGTTCAAGTTGTTGCTCGTGATGGCGCATATGCCACTCTACGTCTTCGCTCTGGCGAAATGCGTAAAGTGCCTGTTGATTGCCGCGCGACATTGGGTGAAGTTGGTAATGCCGAGCATATGCTACGCCAGTTAGGTAAAGCAGGTGCTAAACGCTGGAGAGGCGTACGCCCAACAGTTCGTGGTGTTGCAATGAACCCAGTAGATCACCCACATGGTGGTGGTGAAGGCCGTACATCTGGTGGTCGTCATCCTGTGTCTCCATGGGGTCAGCCTACTAAGGGTTATAAGACTCGTAGTAACAAACGCACCGACAAGTACATTGTACGTCGTCGCAATAAAAAGTAAGAGGATTCGCCATGCCACGTTCTCTCAAGAAAGGTCCATTCATTGACCTGCACTTGCTGAAGAAGGTAGAGAAAGCGATGGAAGCGGGAGACAAGAAGCCTATTAAGACTTGGTCTCGTCGCTCTATGATCATCCCTAATATGATTGGGTTGACCATCGCTGTCCATAATGGTCGTCAGCATGTACCTGTGTTCATCACTGACGAAATGATCGGCCACAAGCTTGGTGAATTTTCACCAACTCGCACTTATCGCGGCCATGCTGCTGATAAGAAAGCGAAGAAGCGTTAATACGGGAGGAATAAGATGGAAGTTTTAGCTAAACATCGTTTTGCCCGTACGTCGCCTCAAAAGTGCCGTTTGGTTGCAGATCAAATCCGAGGCCTGCCTGTTGCTAAGGCTCTCGAAATTTTGACTTTCAGCCCTAAGAAAGCCGCTGTACTTGTTAAAAAAGTACTTGACTCTGCTATCGCTAATGCTGAGCACAACGAAGGTGCTGACATTGACGAACTAAGAGTTGGCGCCATCTTAGTTGATGAAGGTCCAACCATGAAGCGTATCATGCCACGTGCTAAAGGCCGTGCTGATCGTATAATCAAGCGTACCAGCCACATTACTGTGGTTGTATCAGATCGCTAGGAGTTAGCAATGGGACAGAAAGTACATCCTAATGGTATCCGTCTGGGTATCACTAAGCCTTGGATCTCGACCTGGTACGCTGATAAATCAGACTATGCCAAGAACTTGAGCAGTGACTGGGAAGTGCGTAAGTTTCTAGAAAAGAAACTTAAGCAAGCTTCGGTCTCTAAAATAGTTATCGAGCGTCCAGCTAAAAGTGTTCGTGTGACTATCCACACAGCCCGTCCAGGTGTTGTGATTGGTAAGAAAGGCGAAGACGTTGAGAAGCTACGCAACCAAGTTGCTAAGTTGACTGGTATTCCAGCTCAAATCAACATCGCTGAAATCCGTAAGCCAGAGCTAGATGCGAAGTTAGTTGCCGAAGGCATCGCTTCTCAACTAGAGCGCCGTGTTATGTTCCGTCGTGCCATGAAGCGCGCTGTACAAAATGCAATGCGTCTTGGTGCTAAAGGTATCAAAGTTGAAGTGAGTGGCCGTCTAGGTGGAGCTGAGATTGCACGTTCTGAGTGGTATCGTGAAGGTCGTGTACCTCTACATACTCTGCGTGCTGATATCGACTATTCGACAGCTGAGAGTCACACTCAATACGGTGTGATCGGCGTTAAAGTTTGGGTCTTCAAAGGTGAAGTTCTAGACGGTATCGTTCCTCAGCACGAAGAGCCGAAACAGCAGCCTAAGCGTAAGTCTCGCGGTAAATAGGAGAGCCGGCAATGCTGCAACCAAAACGAATGAAGTTTCGTAAAATGTTCAAAGGCCGTAACCGCGGTCTAGCGAACGGCACTGAAGTCAGCTTCGGTGAATTCGGTCTGAAAGCCGTTGGTCGTGGTCGACTAACTGCACGTCAGATTGAATCTGCGCGTCGTGCGATGACACGTCACATTAAACGTCAAGGCCAGATCTGGATCCGCGTTTTCCCTGACAAGCCAATTACCTCTAAGCCACTTGAAGTGCGTATGGGTAAAGGTAAGGGTAACGTTGAATATTGGGTTTGTCAGATCCAACCAGGCAAGGTTCTTTATGAAATGAATGGTGTTCCTGAAGCGTTAGCGCGTGAAGCGTTTGCTTTAGCTGCGGCTAAGCTGCCTCTGAAGACCACCTTCGTAACTAAGACGGTGATGTAATGAAAGCGAGCGAACTAACAGAAAAGAGCGTTGAAGAATTGAACGCTGAACTGCTTGGTCTGCTGCGTGAGCAGTTTAATCTGCGTATGCAACACGCCACTGGTCAGTTAACTCAGACTCATCAGCTTAAAATCGTGCGTCGCAACATTGCGCGCGTTAAGACCATTATTACTTCTAAGGCGGGTGCATAATGTCTGATAAAATCCGTACTTTGCAAGGTCGTGTACTTAGCGACAAAATGGACAAGTCCATTACTGTTGCTATTGAGCGTAAAGTGAAACATCCTTTATACGGGAAGTTCATTAAGCGTACTACAAAGATCCATGCACATGACGAACAAAATCAGTGTAATGCTGGCGATATCGTGACTATTCGCGAATGCCGTCCGCTGTCTAAGACTAAGTCTTGGACCCTGGTTGAAGTAGTATCAAAGGCCTAATTTCGATTAGGGAAAATAGTTAAACGGCTCCTTTTCCGGGGTCGTTTATTTTTTAGTACTATCTATTCCTAATTTCGGGTGTTATACTTGCGCGCCTTTTTCAGAAAAATTATTGAAAAAGCGTGTAATAATTAGACCCAATTGTTGGGATTATGAAGTAACGATAGCGGAGCACTTAAAATGATCCAAATGCAATCGGCTCTTGAAGTCGCTGATAACAGTGGCGCTCGTAGAGTTCAGTGTATTAAGGTCTTGGGTGGCTCTCATCGTCGTTATGCCGGAATCGGCGACATCATCAAAGTTTCTGTAAAAGAAGCAATTCCTCGCGGTAAAGCGAAGAAAGGTGATGTGTATAACGCGGTGGTAGTCCGTACTAAGAAAGGCGTACGTCGTCCAGATGGTTCTGTCATTCGCTTCGATCGGAATGCAGCGGTATTGCTTAACGCAAACCTAGCACCGATTGGTACTCGTATCTTTGGACCAGTGACACGTGAATTGCGTACAGAGCAATTTATGAAAATTGTCTCATTGGCACCAGAAGTACTGTAAGGAGCTTCAAAATGGCAGCTAAAATACGTCGCGAAGACGAAGTAATTGTACTAGCAGGTAAAGACAAAGGAAAACGCGGTAAGGTTTCTCAAGTTCTTCCTACTGGTAAGTTGATTGTTGAAGGCATTAACCTTGTTAAGAAACACCAAAAGCCAAACCCACAACTGGGTGTGACTGGTGGTATCATCGAGCAAGAAGCCGCGATACAAGCATCAAATGTTGCGATCTTTAACTCTGCCACTGGCAAAGCGGATCGTATTGGTTTCCGATTTGAAGACGGTAAAAAAGTCCGTTTCTTTAAGTCGAACAGTGAACTCGTTAAGTAATTGGAGTAAACGATGGCGAAACTGCATGATAAATATCAAGAGACTGTTAGTCCTGAACTGATGAAAAAGTTCGGTTTTACCAGTGTCATGCAAGTCCCTCGGATTGAAAAAATCACCCTAAACATGGGTGTTGGCGAAGCTGTAGCAGATAAGAAAGTGATGGAGCATGCGCTTCGTGACATGACTGCTATTGCTGGTCAAAAGCCAGTTGTGACTGTCGCTCGTAAGTCAGTGGCTGGTTTTAAAATCCGTGAAGGCTACCCTATCGGCTGTAAAGTAACTCTGCGTGGCGAACGCATGTGGGAGTTCTTTGAGCGTTTAGTAGATATCGCAATCCCGCGTATTCGTGATTTCCGTGGCCTGAGTGTTAAATCATTCGATGGTCGTGGTAACTATGCGATGGGTGTACGTGAGCAAATCATTTTCCCTGAGATCGATTACGATAAAATCGATAAGATCCGTGGAATGGATATTGTGATCACGACTTCTGCGAAGAATGATGAAGAAGGACGTGCTTTATTAAGCGCATTCAACTTCCCATTCAAGAAATAAGGGTAGCGTAATGGCAAAAAGTTCAATGAAAGCACGTGAAGTAAAACGTGCCAAGCTCGTGGCAAAGTTCGCTGAAAAGCGTGCGGCACTTAAGGCTATCATTAGCAACCCAACAACGTCTGATGAAGATCGTTGGGATGCCGTTCTTAAGCTGCAAGGTCTACCACGTGACTCTAGCGCTGCGCGTCAACGCAATCGTTGTAGTCAAACGGGCCGTCCACATGGTGTTTTACGTAAGTTCGGCTTAAGCCGTATTAAATTACGTGAAGCAACTATGCGCGGTGAGGTTCCTGGCCTTCGCAAGGCTAGTTGGTAAGCACTTGTCACGGAGTAAGCTAATATGAGCATGCAAGATCCTATTGCGGATATGTTAACACGTATTCGTAACGGCCAAGCTGCTAACAAAGTATCTGTGAAGATGCCTTCAGCTAAGTTAAAAGTCGCTATCGCGAAAACACTTAAAGAAGAAGGTTACATCTCAGACTACGCCGTAGCAGATGAAGCTAAGCCTGAACTGGAAATTACGCTTAAGTATTTCCAAGGGCAACCAGTCGTTGAGACTATCCAGCGCGTTAGTCGCCCAGGTCTTCGTATTTACAAAGGTAAAGACGAACTTCCTAAGGTGATGGGCGGTCTAGGTGTCGCAATTGTTTCCACTTCTAAAGGCTTGATGACCGATCGTGCCGCCCGCCAAGCAGGCATGGGTGGTGAGGTTATCTGCTACGTAGCGTAAGGAGTTAGGTATGTCACGTGTTGCAAAAGCACCCGTATCTATTCCAGCTGGCGTAGAGGTGAGCTTGAAAGATCAAGAGATTACCGTTAAAGGCGGCAAATCTACTTTGACTCGAGTGATAAACAGTGCGGTAAACCTTGTTGTTGAAGGTGATAAAATCACATTCAATCCAGTTGAAGGCGTTCAAGGCGCTTGGGCACAAGCAGGTACTGCGCGTGCACTGGTTAACAACATGGTTATAGGTGTGTCTCAAGGTTTCGAGAAGAAATTACAGTTAATTGGTGTTGGTTACCGTGCGAAAATTGCTGGTAAAGGCATTGATTTGACTTTAGGTTTTTCACATCCTTTAGTACATGAACTTCCCGCAGGCGTTACTGCAGAATGTCCAACTCAAACTGAAATCGTACTGAAAGGTGCTGATAAGCAGTTAGTAGGGCAGGTTGCTGCAAACATTCGCGGCTATCGTCCACCAGAGCCTTATAAAGGTAAAGGTGTTCGTTATGCTGACGAACAAGTACGCCGTAAAGAGGCTAAGAAGAAGTAGGTAACGCGATATGGATAAGAAAACATCTCGCTTACGTCGCGCAACTCGCGCTCGTAAGAAGATCCAAGAGCTGGGCGTTAATCGTCTGGTTGTACATCGTACACCACGTCATATCTATGCACAGGTCATTAGTCCTACTGCACAGGTGTTGGCGACAGCTTCTACTGCTGAAAAAGCGGTAACAGAGCAACTAAAGTACACTGGTAACGTTGATGCGGCTAAAGTAGTAGGTAAAGCTATTGCTGAGCGCGCTGTTGAAAAAGGTGTTACTAGCGTCGCTTTCGATCGTTCCGGTTTCAAGTATCATGGTCGTGTAGCAGCTTTAGCTGATGCCGCTCGTGAAGCTGGCCTCCAGTTCTAAGGGGTTATAAGAATGGCTAAATTTGAAGCTCAACAGAAAGACGACCTGCAAGAGAAGTTAGTTGCAGTGAATCGTGTTTCTAAAGTTGTAAAAGGCGGACGTATCTTCAGTTTCACTGCATTAACTGTAGTGGGTGACGGTAACGGTAAAGTCGGTTACGGCTATGGTAAAGCGCGTGAAGTGCCTGCCGCAATTCAAAAAGCAATGGAAAAGGCTCGCCGTAACATTGTTAACGTTGAATTGAATGGTGGAACTTTGCACCACCCTGTTAAAGGGCGTCACACAGGTTCGCGTGTTTACATGCAACCTGCATCTGACGGTACTGGTATTATTGCCGGTGGTGCTATGCGTGCCGTATTGGAAGTAGCAGGCGTTCATAACGTACTGTCGAAAGCATACGGTTCTACTAACCCGATCAACATCGTTCGCGCAACTGTCGATGCGTTGGTGCACATGAAGTCACCATCACAAATCGCAGCTAAGCGTGGCCTGAATGTTGATGAACTTCGAGGTTAATACACCATGGCTACGAAAACGTTAAAAGTAACTCAGACTAAAAGTGCAATTGGACGTTTGCCTAAGCATCGTGCCACATTGACAGGTCTTGGTTTACGCCGTATTAATCATACTGTTGAATTAGAAGATACGCCTTCTGTTCGTGGTATGATCAATAAGGTTTACTACATGGTTTCGGTGGAGGAATAAGATGCGTCTAAATACTCTATCACCTGCAGCAGGTTCTAATAAGACTGCTAAGCGTGTAGGTCGCGGTATTGGTTCTGGCCTAGGTAAGACAGCCGGTCGTGGTCACAAGGGACAGAAGTCTCGCTCAGGTGGCGGCGTTCGTGTCGGTTTTGAGGGTGGTCAAATGCCACTTAAAATCCGTCTGCCTAAATTTGGTTTTACTTCGCGTAAAGCGTTAGTAACATCAGAAATTCGCACGAGCGAATTGGCAAAAGTTAACGGTGATGTTATCGACCTTAATGCGCTGAAAGATGCGAATTTAGTTACTCGCAACATACAGTTTGCTAAAATCGTTCTTTCAGGTACCATTGAACGCCCAGTGACCGTAAAAGGTCTTAAGGTAACTAAAGGTGCTCGTGCAGCGATTGAAGCTGCCGGCGGTAAGATCGAGGAATAATACGTCGATGGCAAAACCAGGACTTGATACAAAAAGCACGAAGGGTGGACTCTCTGAACTGAAAGCTCGCCTCCTGTTCGTGATTGGTGCAATAATCGTCTTCAGGGCGGGATCGTTTGTACCGATTCCTGGTATTGACGCCGCTGTATTAGCAGAGCTGTTCAATCAGCAAAAGGGAACCATCCTAGGCATGTTTAACATGTTCTCGGGTGGTGCCCTTGAACGTGCTTCTATCTTTGCATTGGGTATTATGCCGTATATTTCGGCATCGATTATCATGCAATTATTGACTGTGGTTCATCCTGCTCTCGCTGAACTTAAGAAAGAAGGCGAATCTGGGCGAAAGAAAATCAGTCAATATACTAGATACGGCACTTTGGTTCTGGGCACGTTCCAGGCAATTGGTATCGCAACTGGGTTACCTAACTTAGTCCCAGGTTTAGTGGTAAACTTAGGCTTTAGTTTCTACTTTGTTGCTGTTGTGAGTCTAGTCACAGGAACCATGTTCCTGATGTGGTTAGGTGAGCAGATTACCGAGAGAGGCATAGGGAATGGTATCTCGATATTAATTTTCGCAGGTATTGTTGCCGGTCTACCATCTGCTATCGGCCAAACGGCTGAACAGGCGCGTCAAGGCGACTTGAATGTACTAGTATTGTTGTTACTTGCAGTGATTGTTTTTGCTGTAACTTACTTTGTGGTATTCGTTGAGCGTGGACAACGTCGTATCGTTGTTAACTACGCCAAACGTCAGCAAGGCCGTAAGGTGTTTGCCGCACAAAGTACGCATTTACCACTGAAATTAAATATGGCGGGTGTGATCCCTCCTATTTTTGCGTCCAGCATCATTTTGTTTCCAGGCACACTGGCTCAGTGGTTTGGTCAAAGTGAGTCCATGTCATGGTTAAGTGATTTTTCACTGGCTGTGTCACCAGGACAACCGCTGTACTCATTATTATATGCGACAGCAATTATTTTCTTCTGTTTCTTCTATACTGCGTTGGTATTTAACCCGCGCGAAACAGCAGATAACTTGAAGAAGAGTGGTGCATTCATTCCCGGGATACGTCCTGGAGAACAGACTTCGCGTTACATTGATAAAGTGATGACTCGTTTGACATTAGCAGGCGCGTTATACATTACCTTTATCTGTTTAATTCCGGAGTTCATGTTAATTGCGTGGAAAGTACAGTTCTATTTTGGCGGTACTTCACTACTGATTATGGTAGTCGTAATCATGGACTTCATGGCTCAAGTTCAGACTCATATGATGTCTCATCAATATGATTCTGTAATGAAGAAAGCTAACCTAGTGAACAAAGCGAATCTCGATCGCTTTGGTCGATAAGCTAGCTTTTACGGAGTGATGTAATGAAAGTTCGAGCTTCCGTGAAGAAGATCTGCCGTAATTGCAAGATCGTAAAGCGTAGTGGCGTTGTTCGCGTGATTTGTGTTGAACCTAAACACAAACAGCGTCAAGGCTAACAAAATTGGTCAGCCCCGTTCGGGCTGATCAAATATTATTTGCTAAATAGTCGTCTGTCGAGTATCCTACCGGGCTTTTCACAGATGACCTTTAACTTAAGGAGTGCATAGTGGCCCGTATCGCTGGCATTAACATTCCTGATCAAAAGCACGCAGTCATTGCATTGACTGCTATCTACGGCATTGGTCGTACTCGCGCACAAGCTATTTGCGCGGCTACTTCAATCGCTGAAGATGCTAAGATCAAGGAATTGAGCGAAGCTCAAATTGATACTCTACGCGAAGAAGTTGCCAACTACATCGTAGAAGGTGATTTACGTCGTGAAGTTTCCATGAACATCAAGCGTCTTATGGACCTTGGTTGTTACCGTGGCCTTCGCCATCGTCGTAGCCTGCCCCTTCGTGGGCAACGTACTAAGACCAATGCGCGTACGCGTAAAGGTCCACGTAAACCTATTAGAAAGTAACGGGAAGGTAAACCAATATGGCTAAAGTTCCGTCACGTTCTCCGCGTAAGCGCGTACGTAAACAGGTTGCTGATGGCATGGCGCATATCCATGCGTCTTTCAACAACACAATCATCACTATTACCGATCGTCAAGGTAATGCACTGTCTTGGGCAACATCAGGTGGTTCAGGTTTCCGTGGTTCACGTAAATCTACTCCGTTTGCTGCACAGGTTGCTGCTGAGCGCGCAGGTACTGCTGCTCAGGACTACGGTGTGAAAAACCTAGAGGTTTTTGTGAAGGGTCCAGGTCCAGGGCGTGAATCAGCGATTCGTGCACTAAACTCGGTTGGTTATAAAATTACCAATATTACCGATGTGACGCCTATCCCTCATAATGGTTGTCGTCCTCCTAAGAAACGTCGCGTTTAATAGGATAGTTGGAGAAAGAACATGGCAAGATACTTGGGTCCCAAGCTCAAGCTCAGCCGCAGAGAAGGTACAGACCTTTTCCTAAAAAGCGGTGTGAGAGCAATTGATTCGAAGTGTAAGCTTGAAACTGCACCTGGACAACACGGCGCTCGTAAGACCCGTTTGTCTGAGTATGGCGTTCAGCTACGCGAGAAACAAAAAGTTCGTCGTACTTACGGTGTGCTAGAGAAGCAATTCCGTAATTACTACAAAGATGCTGCACGTATTAAAGGCAATACAGGTGAAAACCTGTTACAACTTTTGGAAACTCGTCTAGATAACGTTGTTTATCGTATGGGTTTCGGTGCTACACGTGCTGAATCACGTCAGCTAGTTAGTCATAAGTCAGTTATGGTTAACGGCAAGGTTGTGAACATTCCATCATTCAAAGTGTCTGCGAATGATGTCGTGAGCATTCGCGAGAAGTCACAGAAGCAAGCCCGCATTAAGGCTGCTTTAGAAGTGTCGGCTCAGCGCGAAAAGCCAACATGGGTTGAAGTAGATACCACTAAGATGGAAGGTGCTTTCAAGCGCATTCCTGAGCGTAGTGATTTGTCTGCGGATATTAACGAACAGCTGATCGTCGAACTTTACTCTAAGTAAAGTTAACACAAAAGAGAGGACACAATGCAGGGTTCTGTTACAGAATTTCTTAAACCGCGTCTCGTTGATATCGAGCAGGTTAATCCAACACGTGCCAAAGTGACACTGGAGCCTCTAGAACGCGGCTTTGGACACACTTTAGGTAACGCGTTGCGTCGTATCCTATTGTCGTCAATGCCAGGCTGCGCGGTTACCGAAGTAGAGATAGATGGTGTACTGCACGAATATAGCAGCAAGGAAGGCGTACAAGAGGATATCCTTGAGATCCTTCTAAATCTAAAAGGTTTAGCTGTAGTGATCGAAGGGAAAGACGAGGCTATGCTTACGTTAAGTAAGTCAGGCGCAGGCCCTGTTACTGCAGCAGATATCACGCATGATGGTGATGTCACTATCATGAATCCTGACCATGTTATCTGTCATTTAACAGGTAATAATGATGTCAACATGCGGATCCGTGTCGAACGTGGTCGCGGTTATGTGCCAGCATCAGCTCGCGCACAAACTGAAGACGATGATCGTCCTATTGGCCGTTTGTTGGTGGATTCTTCGTTTTCTCCTGTTGCACGTATCGCCTACAATGTAGAAGCGGCTCGTGTTGAACAGCGTACTGACTTAGACAAGCTTGTGATCGACATGACTACCAATGGTACTCTTGATCCTGAAGAAGCTATTCGTCGCTCAGCCACTATTTTAGCTGAACAGCTAGATGCGTTCGTTGAACTTCGTGATGTCACTGAGGTAGTTGAGAAGGAAGAGAAGCCGGAATTCGATCCGATTCTGTTGCGTCCTGTCGACGATTTAGAGCTAACTGTACGTTCGGCTAACTGTTTGAAAGCCGAGGCGATTCATTACATCGGAGATCTGGTACAGCGCACTGAAGTTGAGTTGCTGAAAACACCTAACTTGGGTAAGAAATCACTTACCGAAATTAAGGATGTATTAGCGTCTCGCGGACTGTCGTTAGGTATGCGTCTAGAAAACTGGCCTCCAGCCAGTTTAGCAGACGACCTTTAAGTCCAGATTTGTACAGATTTAGGTAATAAGGATTAGGTCATGCGCCATCGTAAGAGTGGTCGTCAACTAAACCGTAACAGCAGTCATCGCCAAGCTATGTTCCGTAACATGGCAAGCTCATTAGTTCGTCACGAAGTGATCAAAACTACTGTAGCTAAAGCGAAAGAACTGCGTCGCGTAGTTGAGCCTCTGATAACACTTGCTAAAAGTGATAGCGTTGCAAATCGTCGTTTGGCGTTTGCTCGTACTCGCGACGCAGAAGTCGTAGGTAAGCTATTTAATGAATTGGGTCCACGCTTCCAGGAACGTCCTGGTGGTTACACCCGTATCCTTAAGTGCGGTTTACGTACTGGTGATAAAGCGCCTATGGCGTATATTGAACTAGTAGGTCGTGCTGATGTTGCTGAAGCTGACGTTGAAGTCGCTGAGTAACTAAGGATTTCCTATAAAAAAGGTCGAGCTATGCTCGGCCTTTTTTTATGCCAAAAATTTATCATTGCTTCGAATGAAGGCAAGGGACATTTTTATTCCATTAAGTGAAGCTTAATGGAAGATCGTGAGTTTGCCGTTAACCATAACCTCATTGGTATTAATTGCTACCACAGGTTAAGGTCGTGAGTTCCCACTCACACTGGGGCAAGAAGGACTGCTCGTCCTATCCTCCTTGCATCCACCATGACGCCCGACGAAGTTAAGCACCTCTATATTGTATTAAAGTCATCGTTATCGCCTCATATTCGTCGTCCTGACTCAACTAAGGCTATTTCGGGATCCCTCCCTCAATCACACGATGACTGATAAAATATCTTCGGCAACTTCGATGGGGGATCTTAAAGCGAAAATCAAAATCAGGGTGTTGCTTCGATTTAGCTATGATTTGGAAGAGAAGGTTGGTATTGGGTGAGGAAAATAATATAGGAATGATCTGCCCTATAAGCGTTTTATCGCTTTTAGATACACATCACTTCGCTCGCGTTTGCCGACAGCGAGTACGGTAACAATGATGCGTTTATCTTGAACTTGGTATACCAGACGATAGCCTGATTGTTTTAGTTTTATCTTATACAGATTATCACCACCTGAAAGCTTAGCGGCAGGGATATGGGGGTTGATTAAGCGCTGGGCTAATTTTTTCTTAAATTGTTGTTGTAAAGTCGGGCCAAGTTTTTGCCATTCTTTGAGTGCACTCTTTCTGAATTCGAGATCATAGCTCATCAATATTGACCGCAATACTTTCTTCAGATTGACGCTCTTTTGCAATAATAAGCAGCTCAAGATCTTCGATTTTATCCATCATCATTTCATAAGCTTCAGCGGGCACACAATAGAATGCTGGCTCATTTCTATTTAGCACTGCCACAGGCTCGCCATAAGCGCTTGTCGCCACTTTCATTGGATTGGCTTTTAATTCGGTAATGCTGGCAGCCACATCAGCTAAAATTCGAGTGGTCATTAAGTCGCTCCTTTAATGGTGCTTTAAATCAATCTTTAAATCGGTCTTTGTCTCGGTCTTTATATTGTTCATTTTAGCGGCAAGTTAATAGGAGCACAAGGGGGACTTAGGTGGAGGGTTAGCCAGCGCTGCGGCCTTCTGTCAAAGATCACTGAAGGCTGATGACACTTTTTATGGCGTTAGTGGGTATGGGTTAGGTGTGTTGTTAGTCGAAGTTTCATTGCCATTAATCGCTTGCAGCGGGCTTATGTGCAGATACATCTGTAGCACGCTATAAACTCATCCCTGAGCGCTCTACGACTTCATCCTTGAAGCCGAAGGCGTACAGCTGCATCTACACGGGGTTGAACAGCAAAGATCAAAGCTGAGGGGGGCTTCGGTGACAGGTGTAGAGTGTGTTGTTAGTCGAAGTTTCATTGTTATTAATCGCTTGCAGCGGGCTAAAGTCGTGGATTCCCATCCCTTCTTGTAATCGAGAGTGGGATTAGGAGGACTGCTCGTCCTAATGAATATCCTTATTCAAAAACCAGTTCGACAAAATATGTCCCTATACTATAGCCAGTTCAACATCCGTGTTTCTCATTCATTGATTCATGGCGTTGCCATATTCACCCTGTCTCCCGCTCAGAGGAATTAGCAACGGGAATTAGCAAAGACAGCCATTGTTAATAGTATATTTCAAGATCTCTGACTAAGCTTAAGAATTAGCAACAAGAATTAGCAAAGACAGCCATTGTTAATAGTATATTTCAAGATCTCTGACTAAGCTTAATGGACTAGTGGATGTTGGAGGTTACTATGCCCCGCCCAAGAAGAACGTTAATTAGTATTGAGGATACCCCTTACTACCATTGCTGTAGCCGTGTCGTTCGACGAGCTTTTCTATGCGGTGATGATAAATACACTGGCAAAAACTATGATCATCGCCGCAGTTGGGTGGAATCTCAATTACTTAAATTGGTAGATATTTTTGCAATTGATATTGCGGCTTTTGCAGTAATGAGTAATCATTTACATGTGGTGCTATATATTGATATAGACAAAGCCAGTAACTGGTCAGATAGAGAAATCGTTGAGCAGTGGCATCAATTATTTAATGGCACAGCTATCACTCAGAAGTTTGCTAAAGGTGAAGTTATTGAAGCTCATCAAGTCACTCAATTAAAACATCAAATAGCGACATATCGTGCTCGATTAAGCGACATAAGTTGGTTTATGAGGTGCCTTAATGAACCAATAGCAAGGCAAGCTAATATTGAAGATAACTGTACAGGCCACTTTTGGGAAGGACGTTTTAAAAGCCAAGCCTTACTCGATGAAGCGGCACTGCTTGCTTGTATGGCCTATGTAGAGTTAAACCCTATCCGTGCAAAAATGGCGACTACGCCAGAACAATCGAACTACACAAGTTTAAAGCTTCGTATAGAAGCTGCTCTAAAAGGAGAGCAGCCTAAACAACTGCTCCCCTTTATTGGCAATGAACGCCAACTGCAACCTAAAGGTATTGGTTTTGGGCTGAAAGACTATCTCAATCTTGTTGATGAAACTGGCAGAGTGATCCGCTATGATAAGCGAGGAAATATATCAGCTAATGCAGAGCAGATCTTAGATAGACTCAACATTCCAACCGAGAATTGGTTAAAAATCATTACTGAATTCGGCACATTGTTTCATGGACCTGTAGGTACACTGCAAGAACTCAGCCGTTACTGTAAGCATCTAGATAAACGCCGACGGCACTTTTCAAGCAGCTGCCAATATATACAACCAAACTAGGCCATCTGACCTCAAGGCTCCTCAGATAAACATCTGAGTTAACACCTCACATCCTAAAAGTAACCATTTCAGTCTATTGAGTCTATTTCAGCCCAAATTTTCATCATATCTTTTGCTAAGTTAGTCCCAAGATATGATTTTACCCTTCTAATCATTAAGAGCCTCTTTTAAGCCAGTTATCATCTTGATTATTAATGATTATTAATGGCTGGCTTAGTTAAACTACTGGAACCCAGTAATATTAAATTTCCATGATGTTAGATAAAGCCAACCGCACTGAGTTCATTTATGTGTTGTTTGGGAATCCCTGTAGCAAAAGTAAAATCAAATATATCAAGTGCTTTGTTGGCAGGAAAACCCGCGATATGAGCATATACATTACTGGTTTGTTTATCATGATAAGCTTACTCAGTTTTTAGTAAAGCCAATAAAAAATTAAAGTAAATGCAATTTAAAAATATTGTTAATATGAACGGTGTTATTAGTAGTCAATTAGCTGTTTTAGAGTTATGCTGCGAAGCTATAACAATATCTAAATAAAGGCTTTTATAGTGGATGAGTGTGGAAATTACTATCTTAAAGATGGGATAACAAGATTGGGTAGAGGTGGTTTTGGGGAAGTATTTCCAGTTACTGTCTATAACAGAACCAAGACCCACGAGAAAGAGTATGCAAGAAAGTACTTTTCTCCAGTTGCAGAAAATAATACAACTCCTATAAGGCTAATAGCAGATCTTCGAAAAAGATTCTTAGTGGAGATCAAAACTCAATGTTATTTGAACGCTCTTAATTATGATGTTATTGCCCCCATTGTCCTTTTTAATAATCAAGGATCAAAGCCTTATTTTGTGATGGAATTAGCTGAATGCAATTTACAGACTTCGATTGAGCAGGGAATGAGTGATACTGATCAGGTTGACGCTATTCAACAAATATTGAATGGTATAGAGCTAATACACTTAAACCAGTATATACATAGGGACCTTAAACCAGGGAATATCCTTAAATATAGTAATGGTAGATACAAGATTACGGATTTTGGTCTAGTGAAAGATCTTGATGATGTTCGAGCTGAAGTAAAAACGCGATTTGATCCAAAAGGACTTGGAAGTGATGGTTATCGTGCGCCAGAAATTACCGATAATGGTATTTTTTCCGTGCAATCTGATATCTATGCAGTCGGGAAGATCATCAGTGATATTTATGGAAGAACTGCACCAGAGGAGATTAACTTAATCATAAATAAGTGTACGTCATTTCTTCCAGAGTATAGGTATAGTTCTGTTGATGAATTGCGCGAAGATTTTGTTGCCGCAGTAAATCAAGTAGTGGAGGCGGCTTAAAATGTATGATGAGATTGAAGTAGGAAGTTTTAGTCATTCAAAGCCAGGTAAATCTATCAATGAAGATACCTTATTGCTTCCTAGCTATGATTATTTTTCAAATGTTGTGTTTGCAGTGGCTGACGGTGTGGGCTCAACAACTGGTGCAAATCAAGCTTCTGCTTGTGCGATCAATGCAGTATCACAACTTCTTAAAGAGAAAGACTTTTCAGTAGAATCTGCATTATATAGAGTAAAGAGTTCAATTGATAAGCTATCGCTTAACAATGCGAGCTTATCTGACTCTGCAACTACTTTGACTTTAGTTCAGGTTAGGCGAGATAAAGTAATAATAGGACATATTGGTGATTGTCGAGCTTACGTGAAAAAAGAGAGGAAGCTTATTCAACTAACAAAAGATCACACTAGATACCAAGAAGTTCTCGATTTTGGAGAATATACCCCAAAAATGCTGGGACCTCATAAGGAGAGATTATCTAGTGTTATTACAAAAGCTCTTTCACGACAGGTTGATTTAGATTTTGATTTGTTAAAAATACCTATAACTGAATTTATTGATGGTGATTCTATAGTCATTTCTCTCATGTCTGATGGAGCATATGAGCATTGGCATAAGAGAGCTAGGTTTTCAGAATCAACTATGAACTCACCGGCTGCTTTTGTGAATAGCTTAAGAAAGAGAATAGAAAAAAAACCTACTGATGATTATTCTTGCCTGAATGTAAAGTTAAAAGTTAAAAGTTAAAAGTTAAAAGTTAAAAGTTAAAAAATCAGCAATGATATGGACGCTTCCGTTGAGTCAAGCTTGTTTTAACTTTCAGAGAGCTAAAGAAACCTAGCCAAGGTATTAATAGACCTTGGTTATTAAAATTTAATCCATCTTACGAACTCAGTTTTGGTCACAGATCTCGATACTGATGACTTATGCTAGCTTAAAACGATTGTACTGCACCTAGCTAAAGACAGGCTGCAATCACAAAGTACATCTGAGTGAGCATCCCAGTTAACGCTTTTCATTGAGTATAAAACAGATAAAGTTGCCCTAGGTATCAAGGGCTGGCTTTTACTATTCCAATTAGCTATCACTCCTAAAACCCTACTGACACATCCTGACAGTCTTTCTTTGTATGCTGTTTGTAACAGCTGGTTATAACAGCTTTTTATAACAGCTTTTTATAACAACTGGTTTATAAGAAACCACATAAACAATACAAGGAAAGCAAAATGACGAGTGTTATCGAAATCGTGTGTTTTACCGTGATCCCTGGAACGACGGAAGCGGATCTAGTGACTGCGACCCAATGCAGTCAAACTTTTGTTGCGACCCTTGCGGGGTTTCAATATCGATCGTTAAGTTATCATTTAGACTCACAAACGTGGACAGATGTCATTTATTGGGACAGTATGGACAGTGCCAAGCAAGCCTGTGAGCAGTTTAAGGCCCATCCGGATTGCCAAGCCTTTATGGCACTGATCGATCCTAAAACCATTAACATTGAGCATCAAGAGATCAGAATGTCGGCGTTAGCACAAGAGCTAATATCGAATTGATCATCACAATTAATTGATCGTAATCTTAATGATTGACGATCCACTAAAATAACATTCTAAAGAAGGCCGTGGAGCTAAGCTGTGACAAAATCGGAACGATTGTTAGCATTATTGACTTTATTGCGTTCAAAGCGCTATGCGGTCACGGCTGCGACCTTAGCGGCCGAATTAACGGTGAGTGAGCGAACCATTTATCGTGATATTCAATCTTTAGTGAATACTGGCGTGCCCATTGAAGGTGAAGCTGGTGTGGGTTACTTGTTGCAGTCGGGCTCGCACCTGCCGCCTTTGATGTTTACCGATCAAGAGTTAGTGGCATTAGAGCTGGGTATGCGTATGGTGCGAGCTTGGTCTGATGATGAGCTGGCCACTGCCGCTAAGAGTGCGTCCAATAAATTGGTATCAATATTACCGGATAGATTAAAGCAGCAAGTGGAAAGTTTCACCTTTGTGGTGCCTGAGGGGTTTGTCAAATCCAATACTGCGCATATCAGCAAGACCTTACGTCATGCTATTGATGGTTATTTAAAGGTCAAGGTGCATTATATTGATGCGAATGAGCGTGTGACAACTCGATGTTTGCAGCCTTTGGGGCAAATATTTTGGGGGCATTTTTCAGGAGAAAGCATATGGACTTTAGTGGCTTGGTGTGAGCTAAGAGATGCCTATCGCCATTTTCGAGTCGATCGCATTCAGGCTATTGACGTGCTGAATGAGGTGTTTGAGATCAGTGCCACAAAGTCCCTAGAGGATTATACTCAGCAGCAAAAAGGGTGATCCTTTCATTAATTTCGATAACGTGTATTACGATCTGCTTAATTTATGGCAATGATTGTTTAGCCATATAAGAGTCGGGGTTTAGTATATTGTAAAAGCCCAAACGATCCGTTGAGGCTTTTATATTTTGCTTATGTGTGTGATGTTGTTTTCATGAAAGGGTGTTTAATTGGGCGTATTATATTTTCCGGTTTTATCCACTTGTACCCAGATCACATCCTGTTGCTGCTTAATTTCATCTCTGAGTGCAAAAAAATCAACTAAACTGGTGTTCAGCGGCACAGAGATAAGTAGTAGCTGTCGATTATTTTCCCATTCCAGCTCTACCTTAAATTGAGATAGAAAAGCCTGTGCATTTACACCTGATTGCAATTTAACCATTAGCTTTCCTGTGAGCGCTGTTTCAGCCAAGCTTAATGTGGTGTTTTCTGAATTTAGCTCATTTTTGTTGAGTGTATTTAATTCATCATTTTTTTGTGTTGAATAAAATGCGCTGGGGTTGGCTGCTTCATATTGTGCCTTGAGTTTAGCATTTGATAAAAAATTCGCCGAGGCTGTTTGTGTTATTTCATCCGCTGCTGCATTACTCGCTATGGCTATATTGATCAGCATTAGGGTTTTTATTAAATTTTTCATATTTGTCTTTAAATCAATGGATCTTTGATAGGATCGTAAAAGGTTAATGGAAAAAGTAATTGTTAAGTTCCAGTAGTACTGTGACCATGAAAGCGAATCGACCATTGATTGAAGGTACCGTTATCTTCATTTGGAAAATATTCCACAGTACCACCAAAGAGATAGTCCCAAACGTAATCCATCCATCCGGGTTGTTTTTTCTCTACTTTGGTGTATAAATCGCCACTATTGACGTCAATCAATCTAATGATCCAATCACCTTGAGTGGATTCGCCATAAAATGCATTCGATAACATGGGAGTGTCTTCATAACCATTAACAAAGTCATCCCAGTCATAGGGATCACCTTGATAAACATAGCCATTATAAGGTGTCATGAGTACGCTACGTGTGCCTGAAGGTGAGGTCAGTTCCACAGCCAGATCGGGCAGACGCCAATGTTTTGCCGTTAACTCAATTTGCACTCCCTCAATTGACCAATCTTTTGCAACTGTAATGGTGTGACTCACACCTGTGATGTCTCCGTCAGGGATCTTGGCATGAAGGTTTTTAGAGGTGTGCCATTTAGAGACTTTATATTCTCCTAGATTTTCATGGTAGTTGAGTGCCATAGCAACGGCGTCACTAACATTGATGCGGCCAAATCCATAATAATCATGAAAATGGAAACCAGCAGCATTGGTTGTCCAGCCGGGTAAGGCTATGTATTCATCATTACGGCCATTAGGATCAATATGGATTGTTTTTGGCGCAATGTTTATATCTACTTGCGTTGCTGTTGAGGCTAAAATATGACGAATATCACGCCATGTTAGTGAAGGGTTCGCTCCCCAGATGACGGCAATGGCGCCGCTAACGTTAGGAGTAGCAGCTGAGGTGCCATTCATATGGGCGGTATAATTACAGTCACTGTTAAACGGGTGGCTACCATCGTCAAATGAGGTTAATAAATCCAATTTGGCAAATTGATGAGAAAACCCGGTATGACAGCCTTGTCGATCTGTGGTTAAAATGGCAGGCTGTTTAACACCAAACTCTCCGCCAGGAGCGCTAATAAAGACATTGGCTCCAGCACTACTATAACTAGTATGTCTCCCTTCAGCGTTGAGTGCACTTACAACTAGATTATAAAAATTAGCTTTAGCAGGTGACATATTAGTATTATGAAAAGGCAGGCCATAATTGGATGCTTCAGTTGCAGGGCTGAGCTCTGCATCTGACGTATTAATATAATGAAATGAGTTGCCAGCAGATTTGATAAATAGACTTCCCTTACCGTCAAATGATAGCGTTGTTACGTCCTTTAACACTTCATTTTCAGCATGGTTAAAGCGGGTCGGAAAGGGTTGTACTGAACCATAACTTTGATTAAAAACTTGGGCTTTTTTGCTTTCTTTTCCCATACCATGACTGAGTTGAAAGTCGACAAACCCTTGATGGCTATCCATATAGTTAAAGCCAATTAGCTTGGCTTTTGGTGCGACGCCACGGCCACCAATATTATTCCAACCTTCAGCTGCAATGATCCCCGCAACAGCGGTACCATGTGAGCTTGATGTGTCATTTGGAGTTGGATCATTGCTTCCGGTATTAAGATTATAAGAGCCACTCTGTAGGATATTATTTTGTAAATTAGGGTGAGCGATTTCAATGCCATCATCTATAACGGCAACCGTGATCCCTTCCCCGTGAAAGCCTTGTGCAATGGCTTCATTGACATTCATATCTTCACCAATAGAGCCGCCTTTTTTGGCAAAGTTTTTTTGTCCTGTATTATGTAAATGCCATTGCTGCTGATACAAGGGATCGCCCGCGTCGATTTCAATGATTAGGCTATATAAGTGTGTGTGATTATGACTTTCGACTTTATAATTAAGATATTCAGTGCCTTGTGCTTGGGTGGCTAGGTATCTAAATTGTCCAGATTGCTTATTAATAATGGTAAAATTACCATATTTCGCTTGTGAGTTGGCATCAAGTGAAAAAATGACATCTGTTTCTGTGCTATCTCTTTTTAACATTCCATATAAATAAATAGATTGTTTAGCTTTAAAGAAGTCGCCTATTTGATTGTTATTATCGATGCAAGTGTTAGAAAATATCGATCTTGGTTGTTTATTGTCTAATGTACAGCTTGATATTTTATCATTTGCTTCACAAGGGGGAAGTAACAAAATTGAAAGAAGAATAGTGTAGGAACTAATATATGGTTTAATGGACTTGATTAAAGGTTGCATTCAATAAGACTCTGTTATTTATTGTTTTTAAATAAATTAAAAATACCGAAAAGGACATGTACATTAATTGAAAGTTCTATTATTTAGATATTTTCAATTATTTTTGTTGGGATATGACTTATCGTTAATATAATATCGTAAATTTAAAAAAAAGTTCTTTCATTTGAACTTTAGTATTAATCTGGTTATATTTTCTTTTAATGTCATTTTTATTATTGTTTTTTATAAAATCTATCATTTTTATGATTAAAGTAACTTTTTAATTCTTGTTTTGAATTTTATTTTAAATTTGACAGTTTCTTTTTTAGGAAGCTTTTTTATAATATAACGACCAACTTGATAGCCTTCTTTGCGTAATCTCTTCACCATTTCACGGTTCCCTAGACTGCCTCGACTTTTCTTAAATAAATGCCGAACACGGCGATAACGCATTAACGTATCAAGGTTTATCACCTTCGCAGGGCTTTTATACTAATCGTAATAGCCAGATTTACTGACATTCATCACACGGCATAACAGCGCTACAGGAAATTGATTAGCGTGTTTTTTAACAAACTGAAATTTTACTTCATTTCTTTTGCAAAGAAGGCGCTTGCCTCGGTGTGTCCCTTGGGTATTTTTAGGATTTCTTTCTCCATGCGTAATTATTTGTTTTCTTTACGCAATCATTTGAGTTCATCACGCTCAGACTCTTCTAAAGTCAATCCTTGTTGCTTGGATTCATATTTTTCTTTCTAGGTATAAAGCAGACTTGTCCCCACGCCAAGTGACTTGGCAGCATCTGCAACACTGTAGCCTTGCTCTAGCACCATCAAGACTGCTTCATCTTTAAATGCTTGTGGGTAACTCTTATGTGACTTCTTCAAATTCATATAGATCTCTTAATTTATTAACGGTACTGTCTCAAAATTAAGTGTCCGATGGGATTAGACCAGAACAACGATTAGCGTAAGTTTGAGCGAGTACAAGTCAGTGCTAAGGGTTAAGAATGACCAGCTGGATCTATTTTGTTACAGAATGCCTATTCGGTTTTATTTAAAGCATATCCAATGCCACACATAAATGGCCAATATTCATCTTTTCTGTCCATCTTTACAGAATCTTTACTCAATTTTTTATAATGCGATATATATTTGGAATTTTTAACTTGAGCCGCTTGATATAGTGTCACTCAATCGACTTAAGTATATAAGATATCAATATGGAATTTTCCCCAATTCAGTTAACCTCAGGGCAAAGTATCAGTAGCCGTGCGCTTGAGTGGACTGCTAGTGATTCATTAATCAAAAATAGTGCGCAAGCCTTGATTAACGCTTTTGATCAATTTTTAACAAACTATTCTCCTTGGGCACCTCATGATCAAGAATATCATCAGGCGATGTCGGCTTTTACTTATCTGGCTCATCTTAATAAAGACATTGAAAGTCGAGCACTTAACGACGATGATCATAAAAAAGTGATTGACTCTGTTTGTACCTTGGCCGAATTAGGAGTGTTTAAAGGCTCTCATCATGTTTTTAATTCAAATGCGGCGATGAGCTTGTCTTTAAGTACGACATCAGATGGAGATTTGACCTTTCAATTACACGACGCAGATGAACATTATGTGATGGACAATTCTCCATTACTCAATATTTCTGTGCGCTCTGATAGAGGGTTAGTTGCTGACAATGCAGATCAAGAACAGGGAAGTAATTTAACTAAGTTACAAGATCTTATACGACAAGATCGGATTATGTTTTCTCCCAATAACCCAAAGCTAGATGACTTACCTAAGTTTAAGCCGCCTGTTATTGAAATCGATGCGAATGGGCAAGAAGTGGAGATTATTTCAACCGAAACAGCATATAAGCCTTCGCCTATGACACAGTTTGTATAGTATAAGCTGAAATCATGGTGCAACAGATAAGGTTAAAATGATCGGAAAAATAGACCTGTATCTGACTTAGATACTTTTGATATACGAGCTCATGGTTGTTCATTCACATCCATGTGAGCAGGTCATTTTTTCATCCGTAAACATCAGGTGAGGGAGGTAGAGCGACGTTTGAATCCAAGCCGAGAGTCACTATTAACTTCAATCATCAGCGACTGCCATGGATGGTAGGACTGCTTGTTAATGCATGAAGTAATTAATAACCTTGCCTATAGCATGTTGAACTTCCACTCAAAAGATCACTTATATAATTGAATTGGTATTAGAGTGATACGTGAAGAGTGCGCTTATTGTGATGACTCTTGAGTGTTAATTGTTTTAGGCAGGCACAAGTAGCACACTAAAGACAAGGTTAAAGCTAGCGCGCCAATTTTAAATAGGGTGACATAATTAAGATTCAAGCTGAGTCCATAAGAGTAAGTGTAAGTGGCAATAAATTGTGATGAAGCGTAGCTAAGTGTCATCAAGGACCAATATTTTGCATGTAAGCTTATCCCGATGAGTTGACCTACAAACAATGACATTAAGGTGACCATAGCCATTAGGTAATAACCAGAGAAAAAGGTACAAATTACTAACCATGTGACAGATGGGATCCAAATCATCAATAGTATACTGATTATGCCAATGAGGCTTGTGAGTACGACGGCAAAGTAATTATTGAGTTTATGGTGAATTACCCCAGCTGAAATGGCACCCAAAGCACAACCTATACCAAATAGTGAAAAGAGATAACTGCTAATCGCTAAACTGGTGCCAAGTGTGTGATGAGCGTAGACAGAGAGGAAAAGCAAGCTAGGTGTCGAGCCTATGCTGTATAAAAAGTAACCTGTGAGTGCAAGGAGTAAATGTTTTCGTTGGTAGCTTGTCAGTGAATGGTAAGAGTGTAGACTCTTTCTTTTTTGGGGGAGGGCATTCAAACATTTTTTGAGTGATACTAGGCATGAAAATAATGTGAGTATTGCTAATCCTAACCAAATGTCAGAAACTCCGCCCCAAGAAAAAAAGAAAGGGATTAATAAACTGCAAATAAAGGCGCCTGCGCCTATACCAGAAAACATAATACCGCTTGTGATGGCTTTTTGCGATTCTGACAAGTTAGCGAGTATCAGGCTAGGTGTCATTATCATTATGATGCCATTATTAAGCCCTAATATAAAACGCCAGGTTTTTAGCCACCAAAAGCCGAAGTCAAATATACAAGCTGAGGTCGCGATAACATAAAGACATAATAAGCTTACCATGAGAATACGAGGGTGAATTATCTGGTTGAATTTATGAGCAATCAAGGCGCCAACAAAATAGCCTAATAAGTTAGCCCCTGCAACGTAGCCTGCTTGTGAGTGTGTTAGCCAGTGTTCATGAACTAAGAAAGGGATGACTGGCGTGTAGGCAAAACGATTAACGCCCAGCGCCATAAAAAATAAACAAAAACCTGACAGAAGAGTATAAATATTGGCGTTCGGTTGACGGAGTGACATAACTTTTTTGAAAAGGAATAATAGTTGAATATAGTCCCTTAAATAATGTTTCGTATACAAAAGGCGTTAAAAATCGTTGAAAATGAAAAAAGCCCCTCGTTGCCATTAGTAGGAATAGCGAAAAGGGACTTGTGTTTAAGTGACTTTTGTTTAAAAGAGTTTGTTTAAAATGGAGGTTATTGATTAATTAGGCATTCTAAATTATCAATCACGGGGCCGATATTGTGTAGATACAAGCTGTGACTGCTTAAATATTCATACCAATCATTTTGACCTTTACAAAAAGGCAAAGTGTAAATCTCGCCAAGTTGAGCAGGCATGTACCAGCCAAATAAAGAGGTTAATGCTTCACCTTCTAAATTAACGTTGATGATAGATTGATTAGCCGCTTCATCGAATTCATTCTGCGTGCTAAACCCACGAGAAGTCATGATGTCTTCTCGAGTCCCCGAACCTAAGCCTAAGGCATTAAAACCATAAGCTTTAGAATCTGTTAGCATGGCAGCATACTGTGCCAAGCCGCCACCGAGTGAAGTACCTGTAATAATGAGGTCTTTGCTTGGATAAGTACTCTTGATACTGACTGCCAGTGCTTTTGCTTGTTTAAAATCGGCTGGGATTCCACCGTTGACTTGCTCATAAACAGAAGCGCTGTTAATGACACCTCTTTCTGTGCGGCCGTAAATTGACACTCGCGTATCTGATCCTGCAAAGGCCAATATCACACGATTATCATTATTGCTTAAGGGTAATAATACTGTCGCCATTAAACCTGTGTTTTCGTCAATAAACTTGTATTGTTCTTTTCCCTCTGCAGTGACACCCACAAAGGCCGGGAAAACGACATTCTCATTAAGGGGAGAAACACTGGCTAAAATAGCAGCCTCATCGTCATCGATGCGTTTAAAGTCTGTTTCGTTACCTTTAATATTGGCGACGGAAACAAAGGCTGCCTTTGCCATTTTTGCAAAAGCAAGGGCATTCTGAGCCTGTGTTTTATCGATAATTTGTTCTTGTTGAGCAGCTTTGGTATTTTCTATTTGCTCTATGCTAGTGAAGTAGTCTACGTCAGTATAAGTGGAAGTGCTACTCGCAACAGATGAAGTGCTAGCAATAAGGCTAGCCGCGATGAGTGACAATGATGTGCGAAGTTTATATTTATTTAGATTCATTTAATAACTCATAAAGATTAGTGATTAATGAAAATTAAAAATTAATACCTAATGGGTATCAATTTAAAAATGAGATTTCCATTCTCTATTCTCTATTATTTATTACTTATGTTAGAGGTGTTTAATTTTCATTGTTATTGAGTTAGTTAGGATAAATTGCATTGAATGTTTTCAGGTATCAGGTGAAATACTTAGTTGTGTATCATTTAAGGTATTTATATAAAGTTTTTTCGCATCATTGTATTTCATTACAACTTTAGATTAATAATCTTTAGTCTTGTTATTAGTCTTTAGGTTTATAGTCTTTAGTTTTATAATCTTTAGTTTTATAATCTTTAGTTTTATAATCTTTAGTTTTATAATTTTTAGCTTATTATTAAATGTTCATAATGATAGGGATCGATATTATTAATATGACGTTTTAAAAGCACCAATATTATTATTGGTGCTTTTTTAAATATGCCTTAACTTTTTTTACCCCAAGGGTTAATGGGAAGGGGGGGCTGATTGTTTTTTGTCTTTTTCTTTGCTGAAGACGGTCTTTGTTTTGGCGCGGTCTTCTCTTTTTGAGGGGGCACTTTTTTATGCTTTGGCACATAATTTAAAATTGAGATAGGCACCACTTTCTTAGGGGAAAAGCCCTCAATTTCTTTACGCATAATGAGGTGACCTAACTTGCTTTCGATGGCACATAAGTTTTTAAAATCATCTTTTGAGACTAAGGATACGGCTTCTCCTTGATTACCTGCGCGTCCGGTTCGGCCTATGCGATGAATGTAATCATCAGCAGGATAAGGTAAATCATAATTGACAACTCTTGGTAGGTTATCAATATCAATACCTCGCGCTGCAACGCCTGTGGCAATCAGTAGGTTTATCTCACCGCTTTTAAAGTTGGCTAAAATGTTTTCACGTATCCCTTGGCTACGGCCGCTGTGTATGCACTCGGCTTTAATACCACGCTTTTCTAGCTGACTTACCAGTTTTGCCGCGCCTTGTTTAGTTTCAATAAAAATCAGTGTCTGTTGCCAGTTTTGTTCATTGATAAGGTGGCTCAATAAGGCTGATTTTTTATCTTTATCAACGGTGACTAACCATTGATCGATTTGTGGACCCTTGGCTTTATTCACGACTGAAATTTCGACGGGTTTGGCAATAGTGGTTTTGGCAAGGGCCTTAATTTGAGGAGAAAGTGTGGCTGAAAATAATAAATTTTGCCTATTTTGAGGCAGTTTATCCATGATTTTATTGATATCTTCAATAAAGCCCATGTCGAGCATTCTATCGGCTTCATCTAAAACTAAGATTTCCAGCTCGTCAAAATGTATGGCCCTTTGAGTGTACATATCAAGCAGTCGGCCTGGAGTCGCGACTAAAATATCAACCCCTTCAATCAGCGCTTGTTTTTGCGGCTTAGTATCAACACCACCGTACATGGCTAAAGAGGTGAGATTAAGCGTTGAACTGTATTGTTTAATATTGATGTCCACTTGCACAGCAAGCTCCCGTGTGGGAGCGATAATTAATGCACGTACGCGTTTTTTTCGTATTGTTTCTGCATGGCGCAATTTTTCAAGTATAGGTAACACAAAGCTTGCTGTTTTGCCTGTGCCTGTTTGCGCGGCAGCGATGACATTTTTACCCGATAAGATAACAGGAATGGCTTTTTCCTGAATGGGAGTGGGGGCGGTATAGCCCTGTTTAGTAATGGCTGTGATGATTGGATCACTTAATCCCAGTGTAGAAAAAGGCATTTTTATCTCAATAGGTTGTTTAATGATAAGTTTCTAATGCTATTCGCTGTTTGTATCAAAAAAGCGCAAAAGCACGAACCGAGCGTAGCATTATATCTGACTCATTAGTTTTTGATAAATGAATTCATAGGTGATTGGAGTTCGACCCATAAAGCTTCATGAAAGATAACTATGTTTCATTAATGATCGATTAAGTGATTTTTTTGTTACTTATTTAGTATGTGTTTGTGGTTCTAATTCTATGTTTTTTAAATGATTAAAATGATTAAAATGATTAGTAATAAATAATCTATAAATGATGATTTTGTATAAGAATAGACTTGCAATGTCATACCCTAAAGCGTAAAAGCTTTTTTATGTTGTGGTTTTATGGGTTGATGTTTGCTATGAATCGTTCTTTGCAAGGTAATTTGATTGCGATTTCCGCTTTTGCTGTGTGGGGGCTAACACCATTGTTTTATGGCGTGCTCGACGGTCAAAATACGTTTGAATTACTTGCGCATCGCATTATATGGTCTGTTCCTGTGGTTTTTCTGTTCAGCTATTTGATGAATATACGATTTAATTTTAGTCGAATTTTGGCCGACCAAAGGTCTTTATTTTATAGTTTTTTAGCCGCTTCGGTTATGTGTGTGAGTTGGTATGCATTTATTTATGCTGTGACACATAAGCAAGTGTTGACGGCAAGCTTAGGTTTTTTTATTAATCCATTGATCACTATTGCACTTAGTATCCTTTTGCTCAAAGAAAAACCTACAATGGGGCAAGTGTTAGCGATTGTGTTGAGTGTCTTAGGGGTGGGGTATTTGATTTTAACCACAGGGCAACTTCCTATTTTGGCATTGTTGATGGGTGGTTTTTTTGCTTTGTATGGTGTGTTAAAAAAACAGGTTCATTATGATGCTATGACTTCTGTAATGGTGGAATCTGTCGTATTGCTTCCTTTTGCATTAGGCTTTTTTGCATATCAAGTCGCAACTGGATCCAGTGTGTTTATGCACAGCTCGCCGATGACGCAGCTTTATTTCATGTTAACGGCGCCAGTGACTTTAGTGCCTGTTATCTTATTTTCCTTGGCACTAAGGCGAACTTCATTGACGGCCATTGGGTTTATCCAATATTTGGAGCCGAGTTTACAGTTTATTTTAGCCACTTGGATATTTGGCGAAGTATTAGATATGCATAAACTGGTGACATTTGTGTTTATCTGGACTGGGCTTTTGTGCTGCATGATAAAGTGGCCTGTAAGACAGGTTCACGAGTCGTTAAAGATCAGCAAATGATGGTAGTGAAGGAAAGGCGCCTTTTCGAGTGCAGGCGATAGCGCCGCATTGTGTCGCAAACTGCACTATGGAGTGGAGTTTAGTCTCATCTGTGATGATTTCTTTAAAGTTATGCTTTATTAGGTATTGATTAAGCTGATAAAGCATACCACCAACAAATGCATCACCCGCCGCGGTAGTATCGACAACCTTAATTGTCGGTATTTGGCATTCTCCTAGAAAGTTGGCAGTGTAATACCGTACAGGTAGATGACCGTTACTGATCATAATGATGGATACGCCCTGTTTGAAACACTGATCAATAAAGGCTGATTCGTGCTGTTCTTGACTGTGGGACAATAAAAAATCCAGCTCTTCTTGTGACAGTTTTAATACATCACAATGGCAAATGCATTGCGATATTCTTTCAAAAGCTAATGTACTATTTTCCCATAAATTTAAGCGTAAGTTAACATCAAAGCTGCGTAAACACTGATGTGTTTTTGCTAAGGTTAGACCATGTAAGGTTGATCGATAGATATTTTTTTCGGTGAGACTATTTGAACAAATATGAAAAAGCTGGCTTTGAATAAAAGCATTGGTGTCAAAATGTTCCACCTTAAATAAAAGATCGGCAGCTGGGGGGCGGTAAAAATTAAAACGACGTTCACCACTGGCATCCAAAGAGATAAATGCCAGTGCCGTTTTGGCCTGAGCAGTTTGCAGACAATAATCTGTGTTGACCTTGTGTTCATTGAGAGCATGAAGAAGGTAATCGCCAAACATGTCTTGTCCAAACATACCACAGAATGCACTTTTTCCACCTAATTTGGCATAAGTAACAGTGACATTTGCTGGAGCGCCTCCGGGATATTTTGTAAAGGTTTCAGGTGTATCGCCATTCGATAAGAAATCAATTAAGGCTTCTCCAAATGCAAGTAAACTCATAAAGCTGATTCCTTGAGTTTTATGGCTTTGATTACTTCATAACAGGAGCCCATGGTGTGATAGTCTGTTTTGCCTCCAGCTGGGCTTTTTATATCACTATAGTGATTATTTTTCGCATCTAATATGAAATACCAAGCGCCATATTGATGATCGACCATATGTGTCCAACAATAGGACCAAATCTTCTGATACCAGTGCCAGTAGCTGTTTTTACCTGTTGTAAGGGCAAGCAAGGCGGCAGCGGCAAAGCTTTCTGCTTGCACCCAAAAGTATTTGTCGCTGAAGCAAATTTCTTCGTTTGGCGCAAAACCATAAAAAATACCGCCATTGAGATCATCCCAAGCGATTTCCATTGCTTTATTAAATAAGAACTGGGCTCGTTCAATCATCCAGTTTTCAGCTTGGTGCCGATATAAAATGCACAGTAATTTTGCCCATTCGGTTTGGTGGCCGGGTTGGTAACCCCAAGGGCGATATAAATTAGCTGAATCGTCTTGATTATAATGCCAATCAATTTTCCAATTCGAGGTATAGTGTTCCCAGATGAGCCCATCACTCATAAAGGCTTGCCTTACCGTTATGTTGTGAGCGATTAAATAGGCACGTTGTAAAAATTTGGGATCGAGTGTGACTTCAAAGGCAGTGAGCATGGCTTCACACATATGCATATTGGCATTTTGACCTCTATAATCGCTGAGTTGTGTGAAATTTGCATTATATTCATCTCGATATAAACCAAATTTTTCATCCCAAAAATATTTTTCGAGTTGTTGCCAGACTTGTTCTATTTTATCTTTTGAAGCAGTGATACCGGCTTTAAAGGCGAGTGAATGACTTAATAGCACAAAGGCGAGTCCATAACAGTGATTTGTATCGTCAGTGACCTTGTTATTGAATAATTGCCATGCATAGGCTCCAGTTTTGGGGTTTTTATGTGTGGTTTCGATGTAATCAATGCCTTGCTGTATTACCTTTAAATATTCAGTCTGGTTAAATTCAATTGCTGCCATGGCATAGTTAAAAACAAATCGACAGCTTGAAACTAAATGACGGTCTTTTTTGTTGTATATGTTGCCATTATTGTAAAAGTTTTGAAAAAAACCATTATTTATGTCAATACAATTGGGGTGGTAAAAAGCCATGGTTTGTTTAATGTGATCTTGAAGAAAGTGTAAGTTTTTAAAATCAGGAATTGGTACATCTTTATATTTATCTTCTTGTTTATTCATGGTTTTATTCGCTTTTCTAATCAGGGTTAATATGTGTTTTATTGATTAAATTATGTCCACCCTCATTATTTAAACGGTTTTAGATTGACTTGACATCATAGCCTAAATTGCTAGTGTGCGTTAATTAACAAAAACTAATGGCTTCTTATTAAGTCTGATTCTATTATTAATTCATTAACACACTGGAGTATGCTTGTGGCTGGAATTCCTACTTTTTCATCATCTGATCAGTCTCAAGAATCTAGATTGCTTGATTATCGACTTCCTTTAGCTTCTATGTGTGTCTTATTCTTTTTCATTGGCTTTATTACCGTATTAAATGATGTGTTAATTCCACATTTAAAGGAAATGTTCTCGTTAAATTATACTCAAGCCATGCTGATTCAATTTTGTTTTTTTAGTGCTTATTTTATTGTGTCTGTGCCAGCGGGTTTATTAGTACATAAAGTTGGATATAAAAGCAGTATGATTTTTGGTTTATTGACTACCGCGTTAGGGTGCGGGCTTTTTTATCCGGCAGCGTCTTTACATGTTTATGGATTATTTTTATTGGCGCTATTTGTACTCGCCAGTGGGTTGACTATTCTACAAGTGTCCGTTAACCCCTATGTTGCCGCTTTAGGCCCTGAACGCCTAGCTTCGAGTCGGCTTATTTTAGCACAAGCATTGAATTCATTTGGAACGACTATAGGACCATTTTTTGCCGGAATGATGTTGCTGTCGGTTTCAGGGATTGCTGCGGGATCCGAAGCGGTTAAAACACAATATTTGATGTTAGCTGGGGTGCTTATCCTTGCATCTTTTATTGTAAAAAAATTGAAATTACCTGAGATACATGAATCCAGTCATACGGTTGAGGTCAATGATGGCAGAACGATATGGCAAGCAAAGCAAACACTGTTTGGTGCATGTGCTATTTTTTTCTATGTCGGAGCCGAAGTGGGAATAGGCAGCTTTCTTATTAATTACTTTGAGCTACATCATATTGGTAATATGTCTGCAGCCAGTGCAGCACATTTTGTTGGATATTATTGGGGAGGCGCTATGATTGGGCGCTTTATCGGCGCTGTGGTGACTCGAGTGGTTAAGCCGCAACTTGCTCTTATGTTTAATGGCTCTATGGCGATTTTACTCTTGTGTGTGTCAATGAACACTAGTGGTTATCTCGCTATGGGATCCATTTTGGCCGTTGGGTTATTTAATTCTATTATGTTTCCGACTATTTTTTCTTTGGCGATTAAAGGGCTTGAGAGGCATACTAGCCGAGGTTCTGGCTTGGTTTGTTTGGCCATTGTGGGCGGGGCTGTTATGCCTTTGGTTCAAGGGGCGGTCGCAGATATTACCGATGTACAAGCCAGCTTTATTATTCCGGCATTAAGTTATTTAGTGATCATTGGATTTGCGATGAGTGCGCCTAGATTAACGGAAAAATGGCGTCAGTTAAAAGTAAATTAACCTGTTTGGCCATATTTTCATGCATGTCAGTACAGCTTAGCATTTGCCAATCAACTACACTGATAATTATGTAAGTGCTGAGTTTAAGTAGGCGGAATATGACAACACCTGTGACTAATGAAGAAAGAGATCTATTTCGTTACCGTTGGTGGTTGCTTTCAGGTTTAGGCCTGGGATTGATGATCATTAATCTTGATGTCACGATTATTAATTTGGCTTTGCCTGTGATCGGTGATGTTTTTTCAGCGACTTTGTCTCAGTTACAGTGGGTTAATAATATCTATTTAATTGCCATGGGTGGCCTGATGATCACCACTGGCAAGTTGGGTGATCGTTTTGGTCATAAACTGACAATGATGTGGGGTGTGACAATTTTTCTTATTGGCTCCTTGATTGCCAGTGTTGCGCCTAACCTCTGGATGATTATTCTTGGTCGATTTGTACAAGGTGTAGGAATGGCTGGAACCTTTGGAATGGTTTTTGTCCTTGCTACCGGACACTTCCCTAAACACCAACAAGGCTTGGCTGTGAGTATTATGGTTGTATTTACGGCACTAGCTCAGTCATTAGGACCAACGCTTGGTGGATTAATTGTCGAGCATTGGGGCTGGCGTTGGGCTTTTTTGATCAATGTGCCAGTGTGTTTATTGTGTTTGCTAATCGTATTTCTGACAGCAAGAAACGATAAGGGAAACAGACAAGTTAATGTTCATATGCCTTCGAGCTTTCTCGTTTTAGTGGCTTTTTTATCGATTTTATACGCTTTTAATATTGTCTCTTTGACAGGCTTTTTCAGCTTATCTTTTTTAATTCCTTTTATTGTAGGTGGCCTATTGTTGGCAACGACTTTATGTTGGCAACGCTTTTTAGCTCATCCACTGATAAACTTGGTACTTTTTAAACAAAAACTATTTTTAGGGTTACTCATTACTCGAGCTTGTTTTCAAGTCTTATTTGGATCTTTTCTATTTATTTTACCTCTGTATTTAGAAAATATTTTAAACTTTACACCTGCAACAGCGGGACTTGTCATGTTGATCATGACAGGTTGCTTATGTTTGTCATCTATAACAGCAGGCCAGCTTAACAGTCGTTTTGGACCATTACCTTCTATTGTGGTTGCTCAGTTTATCGGGTTTACGGGGTCGATGCTTTTGGTGTTTATGCCTGAAAAACTCTCTTGGTTGTATTTAGCCTCGGGAATGGTGTTTATTGGGATTACTGTGGGTCTCATGTATGCTTCAACCAATTTAGCCGCTGTTCAAGTGGCCCCTAAGAGTGAAAAAGGGGCTTCCTATGGTTTGTTTATTTCTCATACTTATTTGTGGTATGCCTGTGGCATTGCCGGTGCTGGACTCTTAGTGAGTAGTGTTTCTATTAATACATTTATGTCTTTTGCTGCGAGCGAAATGACAAAAACAGGCTCTCCAAGTATAGAGCAAGTGTTACCTTTTATTACGGGAGCTCAGCCATTGGATAAAATATTAGCCCTATTTAGTGATACAAGTGTTCACTCGTCAGTACTTGTGTGGGGGAGAGATGCTTTCCATAGTGGTTTTCATGCTTTGATGTTGGTTTATTTGTTTTTATCTTTTATTGGATTGTGCGCTAGCTTACTTTTTAAAAATACTTCTCATTTATTAAATACCGATTAGTGTATATTTTGTTTTTATGTTTAAATCTTTTGTGAGAAATTGTTTTTAAGTGTTGCTTTTATTTTTATAAATGTATCTTGGTATATAATCAATATTCTGTTAGTTTTTTATTTTTATGGTATCTATTACATTCATATTGTGAACTGTTGGTTTTTTGATGGCCTTTTAGGCCGTTTAATCACAAAAATATCTTGTTAGCCAAGTTGTAAATTTAAGAATAAGGCTAAAGTCTATTTTTAAATGTTAATATCTAATAACAAATACCTTTTCGATTTTTTGATTTTAGTAACCATCTGTTTAATATGGTTATAATGTCTAAACTTCACGATTAATTAACCCTATGTTTGATGCTTTTTTTAAATATTTTTTTAATGTTTATCCTATCTCACCGCCAAAACTTGATTCTAATGGCGGGTTTGTCATTGCATTAGATAATGACATTGACGTTTATATTTCTCCTCATAAGGGGAAAGCGCAATATATTCATTTGGCATGTGAAGTATCAGCAATTGATAAAGAGAATGTAGAAAGAAAGTGGTTAATGGATATTCTGTGTGCGCAGTATGCTAATCAACAGCCTATCGCTTGTTATTTTGGCATCAATGAGCAGCAGGATTCGTTGCTGTTATTGCAACACATTGATCTTTCATTGGGTCAATATGAGCTGGTGTTAGAACAGATCATCATTTTTGCCAAGATGTCTAAATATTGGCAACAGAAACTATTGCAGAATGAAAGTGATATGTCTGCAATAGACAAACCCTCATTGAATACCTTTAATTTAATGAATCTTGCTTAAGTATAAAATAACGAGATATTTTTGATGCCGACAATAACTACTGGGCCCGTTTTAAGTTCAGCGGATCAATTTAATTCCCACAAGACGAATGAGATAAAGTTTGATGATCATACCTTATCAGTTAAGTCCACAGGGGCTGAATTAACCCAAAAAATGAAGAAAAGTGATCTTCCATTGAAGATAGAGAGTGAAAACGATCCCGCTATTTTGAGTGCTTCTACAGGAAAAGTGAAAAGTAAAAAAATCACATTAAAGGAAGATATCACTCAAATTACCGCTGTGGTGGCTAACTTATTTCTTTTGAAAAGTAAGGGATGCAAGCATATTGATGCTGAGTCGAAAAAAGCTTTAATCAATGTGGCTAAAAAATTGCAGTTGGATCCCTTAGACATTAAAAAAACCTTGGAAGGAAAAGTACGCGGTAGTGAATTAGAACAGATTTTATGTAAGTTAGTAAAAAAATCCACTAATCAAGTGGATTTGCGTACTGTTATTACTGATTTATTAAATAAGCCGAGTTTATCTGCAAAAATGACTGGCATAAAATTGCAAGCGTATTTATTAGAGTATCAACACGGACATGAAAAGAAGTATTTTCATAAAAAAGATAAAGCTAAGATTAGCGATATTGATAAAAAGGTGGAAAAACTGAATGATATTAGTATTGAAAATCAAAAGGTTAAAGTCAAAAAAATAACTGAGGCCATGAGGTATGTTGCTGATGAGCTGTTCACTGAGTTAAAAACGCAACAAAAAGATTGGCAAGACTCCAATATACAAAGGATCCGTGAAACCTGTTTTGAAGGTTTCACGAAAAAGGTGTCGGCAGCACTATGGAAGCCTGTTTCATATTCGACAGGGAAAGAGGAATTTGGCGAGATCATGAATGTGCTATTTTTTGCGAGTTTTGCAGGTAGCACCTCGACGAATTTAGTTAATCTTCAATATGGTAATGAACTCAATGCTAATCAATTAGCATTAATGGAAACTCCATTAGCGACATTGAACGAGAGGGGGACACAGCATAAATTAGCCAAGGGAGATTTAGGAGGGCATATGGCCATTTTTAGCCCTCTTGGAACGGGATTAATTAATCAAACTTTTCAACACCAAGTTATTGATGCAATTGGTTATCAAGTCACACGTCCTTCATTACATGTTAAGGCTGATGTCGGTCAAATCACGACACTACAGCAAGCTTGCGAAACCTATTTATCTGATAAGGGGTTGACTGGGTTACCAGGAAAAAAAGCCATTTTGTGGAGCAGTAATAAAGGCTTATTAAAAACAGGTAATGAACAGTTATTCAGTCAGGATAACCTTAGAGGTTTGGCTAGTGCACTTCAAAATAAAGGTTATAAGCATCTGATTATTGTCGGGGATAAAGCCGCCGATCTTGCTAATGGCACAATGCTTGATAAAAAAGGGCAGCCCATGAAAGATAAAAAGGGAGAGCAAGTTAACATTGATCATTTAGGCCTTGGAAAGCATGAAAATAAAACGCCAAATAATCTAATGAATATTCAAGCTGCTATGGGAAAAGAGATAAAGGTTCATGATTTGACTGAGATGTGGAAAGCGCCAGCATTAGCTGCTATCGAGGGACAAAACTATATAAAACAAATTGCAGTGTTTAAGGAGCTTCAAGCGGAAGGCGTGGATTTATCATTTGGCAATCGTTCTGGTGGAATGGATTTAATCATGCTCTCAACCGGTATTGGTGGGGTTGTGTATGATGATGATCCAATGAGTCATCGATATTTTAATATGACGTCAATTGCGCCGCATATGCAGCAAATAGCGATCGATGTTGATCATAGTGATTTTGCTCATAAAGTGAATCAAGCAAGAGCGGGCGATTTAGAAGCTAAAATGGATGCAGCGACTCAAGCCAGTGCTGCATATCAAGTTTAGCGATTTTATAACAAACTAACGCAGTTGGGTTGAGCTGCGTTATGTATTGTTAAGTTTGCCAAATTGAGATTTTTTAGTTATAAGCGTTACTATATTTTTTATAACAGCTTACAAAGCTAAATGAAAATTAACTGTTACCCCGTGCCATGATGAACAATACTTAAGATCAATTTTGGTCGGAGTAAAGCAGAATGAAGTTAATGCGATTTGGCCTTAAAGGTCAAGAAAAGCCAGGTGTGATCATTGATGATAAAGCTTATGATTGCTCACCTTTAGTGGACGACTGGCAAGGTAAAACTTTATCAAAGATTGATCGAGCTGCAATATTACAGCAAGTGAAACAAGGTAAATTGGTTCAGATTGGTGATACAGTGCGCCGCGCTCCTTGTGTTGCAAGGCCGCCAAAATTAATAGGAATAGGATTAAATTATTTAGATCATGCGAAAGAATTAGGCTTAACTCCCCCAGATGAGCCTTTGGTTTTTTTAAAAGCGAGTAATATCACAGCAGGCGCCTTTGATGATCTTTATCTGCCTCCTCATTCAAAGCAGGTGGATTGGGAAGTCGAATTGGGAATTGTCATAGGGCAAGACGCGTTTAATCTTAATAATCTTACCGAGGCTGAAGATGCCATTTTAGGCTATACCATAGTCAATGATATTAGTGATCGGTATTGGCAATTTGATAGGCAAGGCCAGTGGACGAAAGGGAAATCTTATCCGGGTTTTTGTACTGTGGGCCCTTGGATGTCTTTTAAAGAAGATGTGCAAGTTGATAATCTCACGCTTTCATTGTCTGTTAACAATCAGCAAAAACAATCGAGTAATACCAATCAACTGGTGTTTAGTCCTGCTCAAATAGTGCATTATTTGTCGCAATTTATGGCGCTTGAACCGGGGGATTTAATTTGTACTGGTACGCCTGGAGGCATAGGTTATTCTTCGACTCCTCAGCAATTCTTACATGCAGGGGATATCATTACCGCGAGCATTGAAGGTTTAGGCCAGTTAGAGCAACGCTGCTACAGTTAGATGAATAAGTAGATAGTGCTTTTATTTCCGTACTCATTGAAGCCCCCGAGTCTCAAATGAATACGGAGATAGCTATTATTGTTGACTTAACTGCTCACTGCTATAGTCGAGTTTCTTATATTTTTTCCCCATGGCTTCGGCTACTTCTGGTGGCATGTAGTTCTCATCATGCTTAGCTAACACTTCTGTTGCTTCCACGCGATTTGCAGACATTAATACCCCTTGGGCGACAATGCCTTGACCTTCTCTGAATAAATCGGGTAATAAATCATCATAGGTGATAATCACTTCACCACCTGAGCCATCGTGTATGGCAAATTCCACATAGAGGCTATCTGGATCCCTTTTCATCGAGCCTATAGTGACCATGCCGCCAACACGGATCCGTTGACCAAGCTCGGGTTTGATACCAGTATCTTGTTTACCGTGTAAAATTTCTGAAGGGGTGAAAAACAGGTTCATATTACTGTTGAGTGCGTACAGTAATAAAGAGGTGACAGCTGCCACACCAGCAATAAGCGTCACGGCTAATGTGAGTCTTTTTTTGCGTCTTGAATTCACTGTTTATTACTCCGTCTGGCTTTTAATAATTGTTCTCTTTGTATTTTTTGGTTGATATGTTTAAACAACTGTTTCTTTTTGACCTTACTAAAGATGATCAGTAATCCAAAACAAACCAAGGTAACACCATAAGATAACCATACATAAAATGCATAGCCTCCCATGTTGAAAAAATCGCTAATACTATCAAATTGCATTTAATGGGATCCTTCTATTTGAGCAAGTTCTCTGACCCAAGGGCGCATGCTGTTTCTAGTAAGAATTTCAGTACGAAAACGCAGTAATGTGATAGCGCCTAAGAGTAGCCCAAAACCAACAATATTGATGAGTAATGGATAGAGCATATCATTAGATATTGTTGACTCTTCAGTAATTTTAATCGTTGATGGTTGATGTAATGAGCTCCACCAATCGACAGAGTATTTAATAATAGGAATATTGACGACACCGACAATGGCCAAAATACCAGCGGCTCTCGCTGCAAGGATTTTGTCTTCAAATGAAGCGTAAAGTGAAATAACGCCTAAGTACAAGAAGAGTAAAATGAGCTCTGATGTCAGTCTTGCATCCCAAACCCACCAAGTGCCCCACATAGGTTTGCCCCAAGCAGCACCTGTCACTAATGCAATTAACGTCATGACAGCGCCGACGGGGGCGATGGACGCGGCAACCCAATCAGCCGATTTTATTTGCCAGACGATACCGACAAAAGAGGCTGTGGCCATGGCCATATAAGCCGTCATCGACATGGAGGCCGCTGGCACATGGATGAAGATAATACGATAGCTATCACCTTGCTGATAATCGCTGGGTGCGAAAAGTAGACCCCAAATCGTTCCCACACTAACAAACACTATGGCCAAATAACTAAACCAAGGTAGCAGGGTATTTGATAAACGGTATGCCTTTTGAGGATCGGCATATGAATGTAACCATTTCCACATATTAATTAATACTCACTCTTAATGAGGCACCAATTGCAAAAGGGGCCAAAATCAATGATGTTATTAGCATTGCGCCTATGATGGCGAGCTGCCCGTTATAAACTAAATTCATGCTTGCCGCTTCTATTGCGCTGGTTGAAAAAATTAAAACAGGTATATATAAAGGTAAAATCAGTAAGCTGAGCAAAACACCACCCTTAGAAAGTCCTACTGTTAATGCAGCGCCAATGGCACCTAATAGACTTAAAATGGGAGTGCCAAGTGCTAATGTAAGCAATAATGCGCTATAACTATGGGGCTCAAGGTGCAAGAGTAATGCTAATAAAGGGGCGATAATGATGAGCGGCACCCCGGTCAGTATCCAATGAGCAATGACCTTTGCAGAAACCAGTAGTGTTAGAGGGTGAGGGCTAAGTAACATTTGTTCAAGGCTGCCATCAAGGTGATCGGCTTTAAATAGTCGCTCCAGTGATAACATTGAAGATAATAAAGCGGCGACCCAAATGCATCCCGGTGCAATTTTACTTAAAGTTTGTGGTTCTGGGCCTATGGCCAATGGAAACAACACTATGACTAAAATAAAAAATAAGAGAGGATTGAAAATATCATTACGATGACGCACCGCAACGTGTAAATCACGTAAGAGTACGGCTAGAAATGCACGGGAGTAATTCATGTTTTTTTGCATAACATTTCTCATAGCATATGATAATCGAGTTGGATTTTTTTCAATGTCTGCGAGTCGATAAGACTCATATCTTGGTGTGTGGTTAAAATCACGCACCCTCCTCGGTTAGCATGCTCAAGAAACAAGCTTTCTAACTGGCAGACGCCTTTTTTATCAATGGCAGTAAAAGGTTCATCTAAAATCCAAATATTGGCATTATTATGCCATAAGCGCCCTAACGCAGTGCGACGATGTTGTCCTGCCGACAAATGCCCCGTTAAACTGTCCTCAAAACCGAAAAGGCCGACTTTATTCAAAATATCAGCTGAGTCAAAATTCTGATACCCCATCAGGGTGAGGTTAAAGTTGAGGTTTTCTGTTGCAGTCAGTTCATTTTTTACACCGGGTAAATGCCCTAAATAGAGTAAGTCATTTTGGTAGTCTTCTCGACAAGATGAAATGGGTTGCTGTTTAAAAAATACTTCACCGGAATAGGGGCGTGATAGGCCTGCTAAAATGCGTAAAAGACTGGTTTTCCCCGCACCATTTGGGCCTTCGATCTGAACGATATCACCTCTGTTGATATCGAAACTGAGCTCATCAAATAAGATTCGTTCTTCTCGAATACAGGTGAGCTTTGTAGCACTAAGGAGTGTTTTATGTTTTGTCGGTACTACCACGCTATCACCTAATGCAATCATGCTATTTATATTATTATTTCTTTCATAGTCTTAACTCATATCGTGAGTGTAAAACATGAGACGATTTATTGACCTAACGTCCTTATTTCCATTTTATTTATTGTTTCATCGTTGCTTATGGAATCATGCGTGAATCCAATTTAGAGCGATATTAACATAAATAGGCCAAGGGGTTTAGTATTGGTTAACTTTGTGTGTCGAATATTTGATCTGGATATCTTATTGCGCTTTTCATTTTTGATTTTCGGCGTTTTAAAGCAAGATCTCACTCTTCAGTAAGCTCACATCTGTTATTTAGTGATGTCTAATGTGCAATTGTAGCGGTATTTTTGTACTGAAATCGAGATCTAGGTGGCATTTTGGTCACAAAAAGGTGAGATTTGTTACTTTTTATAGTAGGCTTGTCGCGCTAAAAAAGAGTCCGCTTCAATGGGATCGAAAGATCCAAATTTAATATTAAAAGGCGGCGTTGGGCTTTGTATGTATTTGCATTAGGAAGATAAATCATGAAAAAACGGTTAGCTATGACTGCTGTAGCAGCATTAACCTTGTCCGCTAACGTTTTCGCTCAAACAGGCGAAGAAGTGTATAACAAGGCATGCCAAGTATGCCACAGCATGGGTGTTGCTGGCGCACCAAAAGTGAATGACGCTGCTGCATGGGAACCTCGTTTAGCTCAAGGTATTGATACATTAATCGCTACGGTTAAAGCGGGTAAGAATGCGATGCCACCAGGTGGAATGTGCATGGACTGTACAGATGAAGATTATAAAAATGCCATTGAGTTTATGTCTAAGGCAAAATAATCCTTTGATGACTTTTTTAATGTAAAAAACCGGCAATAGCCGGTTTTTTTGTAATTTTCTATTTTACAAGCGTATTCAGTGTGAGCTCTACACTTTCTCCAACTTGTGCATTGAGGATCTGGCCCTTGAGATCGCCGACTTGAGGTTGGAGTTGATTGTGTTTCGATAACACGGCGATAATTTCAAGTGTTTCTCCTTTTGTGAGTGCTCGCTCACCAATTTTATCATCATTGCTTAGTATGACTTGTTTAGGAAGGGAATTGGCTGATATTTTTGTGGCCACTAAGGGCGTTTTAGGTGGTGTTAGAGTACGAGCAAAAATGAAGAGTGTATCATCAGCTTTAACATGGGATCGTAAGGTATCATCCACATTGATATTGATTGTCAGTGACGTATCGGCAGCATTGTCACTTGTGATTGGTGTCGGTGAGTCGTCAAGCTGTATCTTAGCATTATTAATGGCGTTAGTGATGGCTTCTCTATCTATATTGTCTTGATTTGTATCGAGAATAAGCTGCCATGCATCAATGGAAGCTTGGTATTGTCCATTAAGAAATGCATCCATTCCCACCAGTAATAAAGTGGAAGGATCGGTAGGGTCGAGTGTTAACGATTGTTTAATCAATGCTTGAACTTCTGGTGTGAGTTGCTGCTGAGCATCGTAGTACATTGCTGTGGCCTTAGGGCCAAGTAACTCTGCATGAACCCCTGCTAATGCTATGGCTTTATCAAAGGCATTGATTGCATTTTTATATTGATTGATTGCCATGTAAGCATGACCTAAGCTAAACCATAATTGACTGTTATCTGGCTGTATTTTGGCTTGTACTTGCATCATCTCAATACGTTCGACTAAGCTTAAAGGTCCTTTTTTATGGCTTTGAAGAGAATTGGCCCATTCAAGGGTTTGATAGGCACCAATAGAGGAATAAAGGTAACCTGATATACCGATAACTAAGAGGGTCATTAAACTAGGCCAAAACAGGCCTTTAGTTTGAGTATGAGGGAGTAATGCCTCATCCTCCCCTTGCTTAATGTCTTGTAGTAGGCCTATTTCAAGTTCTTGTTTGAGAGAATCAAATTCTTTTTGATCTAATAAGTTATCTTTTAATTCTTGTTCTAATACTTGTATTCTCTGATTAAATAAAGTGAGGTTAGTTTGGTTACGAACGGTTTTTGTTTGTGTTTTCAATAGCGCCGATTGACGAAAATGGGGTAACCAGATCAATAGGATACTGACTAATATGAATAACGCTAAAAAAATCCATAATGTGGTCATTATTTTATTTCGCTTAAATTTGAGTGATCAAAAGGCGGTTGAACCGCTGAACTGGTTGCCGATTATACATCCATTACACACTAATATAACCTTAATTTCTCAGTCTTGAGTTTTGCTTCACACTTTCCAGTGGAAAACCATTGTTATTTCGCCATGGATATGAGACGGAGCACGCAGTTTTTTGCGAAATAAGCAGACATAGGGCGTGACAAACACTAAAATAGCGCAAATTAACACCCACACGAATTCGTTAACGAGCCGATAGAGAGTCGCTGTTTTTGGTTAACAATTGAGTAACTCAATTGTTTGCGCATTGACTCTATTGACTTCGGCATCAATTAGAAAGTGGGAAGCAATAATGATGGATGTCGATTGGTCATCTTTTGTTGAGCAAAGACTATTCAATATGAAAGAGGTAACAGCATGATCCCAGAACTTGGCCACTTTTCGCTGATTTTAGGCTTGGCGTTTGCCTTGCTATTGGCGACGGTTCCATTAGTGGGTGTCGCCCGCAAAGATCAATATCTTGTCGGTTACGCACGTCCTTTAACCTATGGCATGTTTACATTTATTAGCTTTGCTATTTTGGCTTTAGGTTATAGTTTTGCTGTCGATGATTTTTCAGTTGCTTATGTGGCTAATCACTCTAATTCTTTATTGCCTTTTTTCTTTAAATTAGCCGCGGTTTGGGGCGGTCATGAGGGTTCTTTGCTGTTTTGGGTGTTTGCTTTATCGGTTTGGACCGCTGCCGTGGCTTTATTGAGCCGGAATTTAGAGGCCGCTTTTGTCGCTCGAGTGTTGGCAGTTTTAGCCATCATTATCGCCGGTTTTACTTTTTTTATGCTGCTCACATCGAACCCTTTTGAGCGTTTATTTCCCATGCCAATGGAAGGGCGTGACTTAAACCCTATGCTGCAAGATGTGGGACTGATTATTCATCCACCTATGCTGTATTTAGGCTATGTGGGTTTTTCGGTGAGCTTTGCTTTTGCTATTGCAGCTTTGATGAGCGGGCGGCTGGATTCTGCATGGGCTCGCTGGACACGTCCTTGGACGTTAACGGCTTGGGTTTTCTTAACTGCAGGTATTGCGTTAGGATCTTGGTGGGCTTATTACGAACTCGGTTGGGGAGGCTGGTGGTTCTGGGATCCTGTTGAAAATGCATCCTTTATGCCTTGGTTAATTGGTACGGCATTATTACACTCGCTCATTGTGACTGAGAAACGGGGAACCTTTAGAAACTGGACCGTTTTATTGTCTATTTTTGCTTTTTCTTTAAGTTTATTGGGGACCTTTATTGTTCGTTCTGGAGTGTTAACCTCAGTGCATTCCTTTGCCTCCGATCCTAGCCGAGGCATGTTTATTTTACTCTTGCTTGGGATCACTGTGGGCGGCTCATTAACCTTATTTGCGTTGAGAGCGAGTAATATGAAAAGCCCTGCACGCTTTGAGTTAAATTCAAAAGAGACCATGCTATTGGCTTGTAATCTTATTCTCACCGTAGCGTGTGGAACGGTATTATTAGGGACCTTGTATCCACTGATTATTGATGGCTTGGGCATGGGTAAAATTTCTGTGGGCCCACCTTATTTCAATGCCGTATTTGTTCCTATTGTATTGGTACTGTTTGGGATCATGGGAATAGGTCCGATTATTCGCTGGAAAAAATCCAAAGCGGGTGAATTGCAAAAGCAATTATTCCTGCCAGCAGTGATGGCTTTATTGACAGGAACAGCTGTGCCTTTCATGGCCGGTGGAGCGTTTAATTTTTGGGTGATGTTAGGTATTAGCGCTGCGACTTGGGTGACACTTGCCACACTAAAGGCGGGATATAATTTACTGAAAACCAGCCAAGGACACTTGCAATGGAATCGTTTAACCGGTAGCCAATGGGGAATGTTAATTGCTCATATTGGTATCGCGGTATCCATTGTTGGCGCGACTATGGTGTCAAATTATTCCATCGAGAAAAGTGTGCGTATGGGACCTGGGATCACTCAAGAACTTGCGGGATATGAGTTTAGCTATCTTGAAACAAAAGCGGTTCCTGGGCCTAATTATATGGCGCAGCAAGGTCAAATTCGAGTATCGAAAAATGGCAAACCGGTGGCATTATTGCAACCTGAAAGGCGACAATACACGGTTCAGGTCATGAGCATGACTGAAGCGGGGATTGATTGGGGGATATTTCGTGATCTTTATATTACCATGGGCGATCCGATAAACAGCAGTGAGTTTGCGGTTCGTTTAAACTATAAACCTTTTGTTCGTTGGCTATGGTTTGGTGCAATTTTCATGGTGATCGGTGGTTTGTTAGCGGGATTGGATAAGCGCTATCGTCAACGTAAAGCGAAGGTTAAAACAGAAGCTGTGACTCCAGTTGATAATACCTTAGTGACAGTATAATAGGCGAGGCGAGATGAAAAAATTAATATTATTTATTCCATTAGCCGTATTTTTAGTGATGGGTGTTCTTTTGTATCGCGGATTATTTCTCAATCCGCAAAAACTGGATTCTGTGCTGGAAGGTAAGCCCGTTCCTTATTTTCAGTTACAGGATTTATATGACCCTGATAAGTTGATCACTAATGATAATATTAAAGGTCAAGTTGCTTTACTGAACGTGTGGGGAACTTGGTGTCCGTCCTGTATGTATGAACATCCGTTTTTAATGGGCTTAGCAAAGCAAAATATTTTACCGATTTATGGCATTAATTATCGTGATGAGCGAGAGGCGGCGATACAGTTACTAGCAAAAGACGGCAACCCTTATGTATTGAATGTGTATGATGATAAAGGACGCTTAGGTCTAGACTTAGGAGTGTATGGCGCGCCAGAGAGTTTTTTGGTGGATCATAAAGGCATTATTCGTTTTCGCTTTGCAGGGCCTATTGACAATAAGGTTTGGACTGACACTTTATTGCCTATGGTGAAGCAGCTCCAAGCTGAGGCGAAAGGGGCATCGCGCTTATGATAGTATTTAATGTGCGATTCTTATTACTGAGCTTGATGCTGTTTCTAGGTCTGAGCACATTAGCACGGGCGACTCCTGTTGATACTTATCAATTTCAATCAGAGGTGAATCAAGCTCGCGCACTGTCCATTGCCAATGAACTGCGCTGTCCACAGTGCCAAAATCAAAATTTGATCGATTCAAACTCCCCTGTTGCTCAGGATCTGCGTTTAATTGTTTTTGAGATGGTGGATGCAGGTAGAAGCGATCGTGAAATTATTGAATTTATGACCAGTCGTTATGGCGAGTTTGTTCTCTATAAGCCCAAAATGGAGCCTAAAACCTATTTACTTTGGTTGGGCCCTTCTGTTTTGCTGATTATGGCTTTATTGATTGGTTTTCTGTTTATCCGTAGACATAGTGCTAAAGCGAATACTGCTCAAACCATGAGTGAGGATGATCACAAAGAGCTGGACGCGCTGCTTAAGAAAAATAAAGACTCGTAATGGAAAAGAGGAATAAGCTTCCTCTTTTCATATGATGGGTTATATTTACCTAGTGTAACAATGTCAAAACCCCTGAAGGTGCAATTTTTATGATTAATGACATCAGGGGAAGTATGATATCGCGGTATTCAGACTGCGATATCATCTTGTAGGAAAAGTATTATATCCCCTCATAATCTAATTGGCGCCAAGCTTCATAGCTAATGATGGCGACAGAATTAGACAGGTTTAAACTTCGGCTATTTGACATCATAGGGATTCGAAGGCGCTGCTCTAAAGGGGTGGCATTAATAATGTCCATAGGAAGACCACGAGTTTCAGGGCCAAAGAGTAAAACATCGTCTTTTTTAAAGCGAATTTCTGAATGTGGTCGACTGCCTTTGGTGGTGCAAGCCATGATACGCTTACCTGCCATGGCCGTTAAGAAGTCATCGAAATTAGCGTGACGAGTAATATTGGCTAAATCACTGTAATCTAAGCCTGCACGTCTGAGTTTTTTTTCTTCTAAATCAAAACCTAATGGTTCGATCAAGTGTAGCTGGCAACCATTATTAGCGATTAAGCGAATGATATTTCCAGTGTTAGGAGCGATTTCTGGCTCGTATAGCGCAATATGGAACATGACTACTTAGCTTTTAAAAATTGAAAGCTGATTATAGCAATAGCGTCATCAACTTTAAACCAGCCCGTTAAAGCCTCGGCTTCTATCTTGTATCATTCTAAGCATTTCGGCTCTTTATGCCTTTTAAAAAGAGTACGCCTTAAAATCGTGACTTTTACGCACTCAGAAAACAGGTATTTTGAAATATCACTGAGTGCTTGATTGGCCTTATCTGGGAAGTGATATGGTCACTTTTAAACCGTGGGGCTTAATATTTTCAGCTTTTATTTGGCCATCATGGGCGGTCACTCCTGCATGAGCAATCGCTAGACCTAATCCCCACCCACCGGTTTCTCTTTCCCTTGCAGACTGAGGGCGATAGAAAGGTTTAAAAATGGCTTCAAGATCGCTTTCATTGGTGATACCTGGACCATCGTCAAAAATTTCTATATCGACAGTATGGTTATCTTGTTTCGCGCAAATGGTAATGCTGTTTTTGGCGTACCGTATCGCGTTACGCAGTAAATTTTCGACCGCGCGAGATAGAGGTTTAGGATGAAGGGGTAAACGAATTGACTCTGGAATGGCAATGTTTAATTGCTTATGTTGTTGCCCAGCTTCAAATTCGGCATCATCAAGGACTTGCCCCAGTGTTTCAGCTAATTCTAAGGGAATTTTTTGTTCTTGGGTGTTGAGTTTGACACGTGAGAGCTCTAATAATTCCGCAATCATTTTTTCTAATTGCTCAGCTTCATAGCCAATACGGATCATTTCTTGGGTTTCTTGACCTTTTTTTCGATTGAGGGCAAGTGATAACTGTAGTCGAGTCAGTGGAGTACGGAGTTCATGAGAAATATCACTGATGAGCCTTTGTTGTGTTTTTATCATGTCCTCAACGGCGTCAGCCATTCCATTAAAGGCTTTGGCAAGTTGACCAAATTCATCTTGTCGTAGGGTTGTTTCAACATTAACTCGACTGCTTAAATCACCTTTTGCTAATGCATCTGCACTCAATTTTAATGAACGTAAAGGTTTACCTAAATGCCAAGCTAACAGTCCACACAGTAGGCCAGAAAGAAAAATAGCGAGGCTTAAGGTTAATAATTTATTGTCGGTAAAAAAGAAAAACCAAGGGCGCGGTCTATGGTCGGGAGCATGGCCGTAAAGTGAGTATTGCTCCCCAGCAGCATAGAATTGATAAGGGCCAAACATGAGCTCATCTTTAAATTGGTATTGAATGGGACGATCTGAGTTGTCTGCCATCAAGACGAATCGTCTTAACATTTTAGAGTTCTTGGCATTATTTAATAGCTTGCCTTGCTCATTGATAACAAATAAGCGAATGGGCTTGCCTTGAGGATCTCGAAAACGATTAATACCTTGCCAAGCTTGCTGGGAGCTCAATAGTTCAGGATTGTCAATAATTCGGTTGGCGACTGTGGCTAAAATATGATGGAACGGCGGTGGGATCGGTACGCCTGCATCATGTTTTTGCTGAATTAAAGGTAAGATCCCAACAGTTGCTATGATAAGGGAACTGCAGATCCAAAAACTCAGTAACAGTTTGACAAATAAACTATTGGGTATACTTTTCATTAGGGGAGCCAAATATAACCTTTACCACGAATTGTTTTCACCCTAGGTCTTGCATCTTTACGTTCTGGCATTTTTTTACGTAAATTGGATAAATGCATATCAAGGCTTCTATCAAACGGCATTAATTTTTTACCCAGTACGCTTTCGCTTAATGTTTCCTTACTGACAAGTTCTCCAGTGTGCTGAACAAGTTCATAGAGTAAGCTAAATTCTGTTCCTGTGAGTAAGATCAATACATCTTGGCAGTATACTTCCTGCCTCGCTGGATCGAGCTGTAAATCACCGAATTCTTGAATACTTTTTGGGTTATCTTGAGGAAGAGAATGGGTGCGACGAATAATGGCGCGAATTCTAGCCACTAATTCTCTGTCATTAAAAGGTTTGGGTAGATAATCATCTGCGCCTATTTCTAAGCCAACAACACGATCTATCTCATCTCCTCGGGCTGTCAGCATTAGTACTGGAGTTTGTTTTTTCTGGCGTAATGCTCTTAATACTTCAAAACCATTGAGTTTTGGCAGCATAACATCTAATAAAATGAGATCAAAATCTTGTTCGAGAGCCAGATCTAACCCTACTTGTCCATTATGAGCTAGAGTGAGTTGAAAACCTTCTAACTCTAAGAGTTGTGCCAGTAATTCAGATAGACCTAAATCATCATCAATTAATAAAATGCGGTTCATATGCCTCCCTTAATATTGACACTGTTCAAGTGACTGAATGGACTAAGATGCTACTCAGTATACTGTGTTGGGTGTCAATTGTAGTCTTCTTGTGTAAGTCTATGTAAATATTGAGATCAATATCACTTTTATTGATTAAATTTAGTGGTTATTTCCTCCAATTTACAGTCTTTTACCTCAGTTATTCCCATATTGACATAAGCGTTGACTATACTAGGTAACAGATAAATACAGCTCAATTATTAGTTAGTATTTAGTAACAGGACTTAAACTAAGAGGTTATAAACATGAAGTCAAAAACAGTAACAGCAGGTCTATTAGCGGTTTTAGCAACGACTACTTTGATCTCCAGTGTAGTCAATGCAGAAGACAGTAGCAATACACTAACTGAGCAAAAGACAATGAAAGGCGATCATGGCCCTGATCGTAAGTTAAAGGGTATGCTGCGTAACTTGGACTTAACTGATGCACAAAAAGCGCAGGTGAAAAGTTTAGTTCAGGCAAATAAAGCAGCTAAGAAAGAGAACCGTCCTTCAGAAGAAGAGATGAAAGCGAGAAAAGCCGAGGCATATGCGTTAATCACAGCGCCAACTTTTGATGAAGCAAAAGCCAAGCAGTTTGTTGGAGTGGAAGCGACAAAGCGTGAGAATGCGGTTGTCGATATGCTGAAGTTACAAAATCAGGTATATCAAATTCTAACGCCAGAGCAAAAGGTAAAATTTAAAGAAAATTTCGATAAACCTCATAAGATGAAGAAAAAGCATCATTAATCGACTCGATAAGCTGTTATGAAGATCGAACTTGATAGGCCCCATTTTATTTTGTAAATGGGGTTTATTTTATGCAAAGGATTAATTAACACTTGGTATTAATAAAAATTAATGTTTTAAAGTAAACTAAAAGTTGAACTTTAAATATAGTGATTAATTTCATTATGTTATGATTTTCATCTGTTATTTTTTTATTAGTACACCTTTGTTAAGCTCGTATTCAGTTTTATTTTTTATTATTTTAAATCATAATATTAAATTAACTTCGCATTGTTTTAATAATGTTGCTAAATTTGTTTTTTTCATTTTTATTTATGATATACCTCCTAGTACTTTAGTCGATTAAGCCTATTTATTCGTTTTTCTCAGTGCTAATCTCCGCCGCCTTAAAATGAAATTATTTTTTACGGGATGCGTAATGAAAGCTTTCTCAAGTGCTGCAGTATTATTATTAACTTTAGGTTGTACCCATACCGTTATGGCTGATACCAGCGATAGGGGTTTTTATGTGGGTGGAGATATTGGTCGCACTCAACTCAAATTTGGCTCATTTGATGAATCAGCTACTAGTATTGGTGTTTATGGTGGCTATCATTTCAATGAGTGGTTTGCCATTGAAGGTCATGTTTTTGGAACGGGCGATTATGATACTGGCTTTGAAGGAATGAGTGGTACTTATAATGGCAATACTATCACTTTGAATAAAGCAGAGTTGTCGGCTTCAGGATTATCTATTGCGCCTAAAGTGACTTGGCAGATCAATGACACTTTTTCAGCTTATGCCAAAGCGGGTGTTACGTATATGAATATTAGTTCTGAGCTAAGTGGAACGTATAACGGTCATTATGGCAGTATTAGTGCCGATTATGATGGCTGGGGCTATGTATTGGGTGCTGGGGTGACTGCGGCAATTACTCCGCATTTAGTGGTTCGTTTAGGTTATGAGTTTATGGAAGCGGATTTAGACTCTGATGATAGACTTGCTCAAGTTTTTAATGCAACAAAAATGGACGATACTAAATTGTCTCAATTCAGTGTAGGTCTGCATTATCAGTTCTAGAATTATATCGCCTATTATTGAGCGTTAATTGCTAAGTCATAAGCTGTTTTATTTTTAGTGAAATATTAAGTCGAAGAAAAGTGATGTTCTTCGGCTTTTTCATTTTTTGTGAAAAATATTGCCGACTTTAACGAGTGGTTATTTTCATTTTCTTTCTGTATTACTCTCATTTTTATTTCAGTATTTTTTACATAAAACTCGATATTTTATCAAGCTTAATCTATTGTTTCTTGAGTGCTCTTTAGTTATAACACAAGGAATAGTGATGAAAAAAATACTGTTATTAAATTTATATCTATTACCCCTTTTGGTTCTGGCTAAACCTCAATATCCAGGTTTCTATGTGGGTGGGGATATAGGGACAACACGGATCAGTTTTGATGATATCAGTGATGGTAGCGACTCTGCTGTGAGTTTTGGTGCTTACGCTGGCTACAATCTCAATGAGTGGTTTGGTATCGAAGGACATGTATATGGCACAACAGATTTTAGTGACTCGCAAGGGCAGGATATCTATGCTGGAGTCTTCTCTATAACGCCTACTTTCACACTTAATTTTAATGATATGTTTTCAGGTTATTTGAAAGGTGGCATTTCTTTTATTGATATTAGAGTTGAGCAAGACACCCCTTACTGGGGAACATATATTGATGATTTGACTGGGGTGGGCTATGTGCTCGGTGCGGGTGTGGATGCAGCGGTATCGGATTATATTGTGATCCGTTTAGCCTATGAATTTACTTCAGGTGATTTAGAATTCGATGATAATGGCTTTTATTATGATGACAGTTATCAAACGAACCTTTCTCAATTTAGTTTAGGTGTGCATTATCTTTTTTAAATGATGATTCTGTTGGTTATAAAGATGTCGGTACTGATTTATCACAAGTCAGCTTAGGCATGCATTACCAGTTCTAGATTGTTCTTCATTGAGTTGATTATATAAAAATAAAGGGATCGCCATGATCCCTTTTGTGTTGTGCCATTTTATTCTATGGATAACTCTTTTAATTTTCGCGTTAATGTATTTCGGCCCCAGCCTAAGCGTTTGGCGGCTTCTTGTTTGTGGCCATTGGTATGTTTTAAGGCGGTAGTCAGTAATATGCGTTCAAATGTGGGCTGTATTTGAGTGAGTAAATCATTGTCTCCGCGACTTAAGCGTTCATCAATAAGTTGAGTCAACGCCTGCTCCCAATCTTGAGTGAGATTATTTGTCGTATCAGTGCCGGCTTTATCTAACAATTCTGGTGGCAGATCTTGCGGTAATATTTCTTGTCCTGAAGCCATTACCGTCAACCATCGACAGGTGTTTTCCAGTTGCCTGACATTACCAGGCCAAGGAAGTTGTGCTAATTTTGTCGCTGCTTGTTCCGTTAAGGTTTTGGTTTCAACACCCATTTCTTTGGCTGCATTATGGAGGAAGTAATGGGCTAATTGTGGAATATCTTCTCGGCGATGAGATAATGTGGGTAGATGAATACGAATGACATTTAAACGATGAAAGAGATCTTCTCTAAATTCGCCGTTGGCTACTCTTTGTTCTAAATTTTGATGGGTTGCTGCGATAATACGTACATCAACTTTTACGGGGTCATGGCCGCCGACGCGGTAAAATTGGCCGTCGGCAAGCACTCTCAATAGACGTGTCTGAACATCAATTGGCATATCACCGATTTCATCAAGAAACAGAGTGCCAAGATTGGCTTGTTCAAATCGACCTTGACGGATCCCTTGTGCACCAGTGAAAGCGCCTTTTTCGTGGCCAAAGAGTTCAGATTCAATGAGATCTTTGGGGATTGCAGCCATATTGATGGCAATAAAAGGTTGTTTTTTTCTTGGGCTATGCTTATGGAGTGCGCTTGCTATGAGCTCTTTTCCTGTTCCTGATTGGCCATTAATGAGCACACTGATAGATGAGCGAGATAGTCGACCTATGGCGCGATACACTTCTTGCATAGCGGGGGCTTCACCAATAATTTCTGGTGTGTTAATGATAGGCTCTTGCTGTTTTTTATTGTGTTCTTGGTCATTTGAATGGCTTAGAGCCCGTTCGATTAATGCCGTTGCTTCATCAATATCAAAGGGTTTTGGAAGATATTCAAATGCACCTGCTTGATAGGCACTGACCGCACTGTCTAAGTCTGAATGTGCCGTCATGATGATGACTGGAATATGAGGGTAATGGCTTTTAAGCCGTTCGAGTAAGGTTAAGCCATCAGTCCCTGGCATACGAATATCGGAAATAATGACTTGTGGTTGGCTCATTTCCAGAGCTTGCCATAAGGATTCTGCGGCAGCAAAGCTTGCACAAGTCAGTGGAATGCTCTGTATTGCACGCTCAAGAACCCAGCGTATCGAAGTGTCATCATCTAATATCCAGACTTGTTCTGTCATGTTTGTGCCTTAATGTTACAAATTTCTGATGGGGGCTGATAATACAATGGCTCAGTTATATTGCTGTCGCTATACATTACTTTGTTGAAGTACGGGCAGTAATAAAATAAATTGTGTGCCTGAGTGGCTGCTATGGCAGTCAATTCTTCCTCCATGTAGGCGAGCAATATTATGAGCGATAGAGAGGCCAAGGCCTGAGCCATGTTCTTTATCGGTCACCATAGGATAAAAAAGAGTATCGATTAAATTAGGATTGATCCCAGGGCCATTATCGGTAACGCTCAATGCTAAAACTAATTTATGTCGAAGATTGCCTATGGTGACTTGGTGTTGAGTACGAGTCTGAATATGAATGTTTCCTTGCTTATCTTTCAGGGCTTGAACGGCATTTTGAACAATATTCAATAGCGCTTGTTGTAGCTGCTCTGGATCCATGCTGAAACTGGGGATCGAAGGATCATAATCTTGTTGTATTTGAATATTGTTTGGCAGTGTAATTTTAATAAGAGAAAGGACTTTTTGAATGACCTCATGAATATTAAAAATTCCCTGTTCTGTTGGCCGTTGAGGGCCTAATAAACGATCCACTAGATTGCGCAATCTATCAGCTTGTTCAATAATGAGATTGGTAAAGTCATTTTGCGTACTATTGGATAATTCCCTAGATAATAACTGTGCCGCGCCTCTTATTCCTGCAAGTGGGTTTTTGATTTCATGAGCGAGATTGCGTACTAAGAATTGAGCGGCTTGTTGTTGAGCATCTTGGGATAATTGTTGGTGGATCCTTTGCTGTTGATCGACCAGTCTTAATTCTAATAAGGCCGTGTTTTTCTCTTCTTCAAAGGGGCTTAAACTAATATCAAGGGTATGCTGTTTTCCATCAAGTGTTGTGAGTGAGACACTATTAACCGTTAATCCTTGATGATTTGTGATGGCATTTTGCCACAGTTGAGGGTCTATTCCGATAGACTGATAGTGTTCAGTTAACGCGTGTTCAAATAATCGATTATGGCTAATTTTAAATAATTGTTTAGCGGCAGTATTGGCATAGAGGAGTTTTAGTTCTCGATTGATAACAAGGACTGCTGTGACGAGATGATTGAGTAATTTGTGATTATTCATTGAAAGTGCCCAATTCATTGCCCCTATTAAGTGCATTCGGTGTAGATATTTTGATAATGCACCACAGTGGTGCATTCCGCAAGCTCCCTTGCGATGCTTGATATTTGTTTATGTAGATATAATCTATTGAACTAAAATAAATAATAGATTTGTATCAGACTTATGATGGCTTATTTTTAATGCTTCGGTGTAAAAAAAAGGTTCTGGGCAGACTTGAAGCAAGTATTTTGCCGTTTTTATCGATTAATTTAATGATGACTTGATGTTCTCCTCGATTAATGTTGCTAAGTGAAAAGACGGTGGAGGTTTGTGGTTCTCCAAATACCTGATTATCTAGGTAGAGTTGTAATGTCAATGCTGATTGAAGCTTAGGTTTGATTTGAGCGATAACGGATACATTGCCATTGTTATTGCGTATTGTTTCTTCTTCTATGGGTTTGATGATGGTGAGCTGGTATTGAACCGATTTGGATGGAGTGGGTGACGTGTTTGTTGGAATACCAGGAACAGGAGGAAGGCTCACATGGTTTTCGGTATTTTCTTTGAACTTAACAGGATTAGCATTATTAATCGGTTTGTCGGTGTAATGTATTTTTCCATTTTTATCGACCCATTTGTAGACAGTGCTATAAGCCATTGAGCTTAAGCATATCAATAGGAATAGGCTGAATAATCGCATTGAATTAGGTTCTCAAAATAACCGAATATTGAGTAGCTTAGCTTGTTTATTTAAAAAAAGCAGGGTGTTGAAGGTTTTTTACCCTCAATTATCATAATCGAATGATAATTGAGGGTAATATTTATCAGTTAATAATACGTGTGCGCTTTATTTCGGTAAAGTACACACATCACGAGTGTAATGCCTACAAATTACGCTCTAAAATATGGCGACTCTTTTCGAGATCTATGTCTTGGTGTTCGCCTAAAGCGGTCATTCCGTGACGTTCTAATTGCGTAATGATTTCTTCTACGTGAGTGTAGTTGAGATCGTAATCACTTAAACGGGTTTTAATGCCCATGTTCTCAAAAAAGGTGCGAGTTTTGGTAATGGCATCATCAATGCGTTGGTTTTCTGTGCCTTGAGTGATGTTCCAAACACGCTCAGCATACTGTAATAATTTTTCTTTTTTCGATTCCCGTTGGCAATCGAGTAGGCCCGGCAAGATAATAGCGAGTGTTCTTGCATGGTCGATATCATAAAGTGCCGTGAGCTCATGGCCTATCATATGAGTTGCCCAATCATGAGGGACACCTCGGCCAATGAGTCCGTTAAGTGCTAAGGTAGCGACCCACATCAGGTTCGCTCTTATATCATAATCAGTGGGATTGCTGAGGGCTTGAGGTCCTAACTCAATTAAAGTTTGTAATAATCCCTCAGAGAACCTGTCTTGTACTGGTGCGTTAACGGGATAAGTCAGGTATTGCTCGATAATATGAACGAATGCATCAACAACACCATTAGCCACCTGCCTTTCGGGTAAGGTAAAAGTTTTACTCGGGTCTAAAATAGAGAATTGAGGGAAGACATGTTTGCTCATAAAAGAACGTTTAGATTGAATCTCTTTACGTGTGATAACACTACCACTGTTCATTTCAGAGCCTGTAGCCGGTAAGGTTAATACACAACCAAAAGGTAAAGCTTGAGTGATGTTATTGCCCCAGTTGAGCAATATATTCCAAGGCTCTCCGTCAAATAAGGCGGCTGCAGCAACAAACTTAGTGCCATCGATGACAGAACCACCACCTACAGCAAGAAGGAAGTCGATATTTTTTTCTTTGATGATATCAACAGCCTGGATCAGTGTTTCATAGGTCGGATTCGCTTCAATACCACTAAATTCGGTAATATTTCTATTGCCTAAAGCTGTGAGTACTTCATCTAATGTGCCCGTTTTTCTTGCACTATTGCCGCCTAATAGAATCAACACTCGTGCATCACTTGGAACCAGTTTGTCTAATTCTACTATTTTGTTTTTGCCGAAGCTGATATGGGTTGGATTACAATATTCGAAATCTAACATGCTACATCCTTTATTTATAATTTGACTATTGTCTTTTTAGGTGTTGATTATTCTTGTTTTTATGTTGTTTTAGTTCATTCCATCTCTTTCTCTATTTTGAGAGATTAAGGCGTGTTCGAAGTTAATGATTTGCTGTTTTTCCGTGAGGGAGTGTTCTTCATCGAGTGAGGCTAATTCAAAACAGATCAGTCGTCTAGCGTTTTTATTGCCTGTGATGAGGACATAGAGCGTGAAGTTATTCAGAGTAAGTGGAATGAGGCAGCTATACTTTAGTGTGTGACTTGATGAATTAAGAGGAAAGGCTGTCTAATGATGAATAATCAGCAGACTATCAATCATAAATTACCTCATACCGTTACCCATGAAGTCAGAGGGTTATTGCATTGTTGGCGTGAATTTTATTTTTCGCCTAATGATAAAGAAATGACTAATTTAAGTTTGTCACAGCATGAGATCGATACACTTATTGAAAAAGTGCATGGTTTATTTGGTCAAGTCAAACAAATTGAATCCGCTGAATTGCTAGATAAAGTGATAAAAATTCAACTGCAGTTAAATAGTTTGCAGCAGATGAATCGAAATTTAAAGTTTGAAGAGTTGGTTTCTCTAGATTATAACATTAATGTACTGGCTAAACGGGTGCTGCGCCATGATGATACGTTCGATCCTGCGCCTTATATTCCTCACAAGCATCCTATTTTACTTGCATTAAATCAAGAGTTAGCTGAAAAACTGGCTGAGCAGCTTGTTTTTTTTGATGTTTATTGCAAAGTCATTAAAGATAAAAAAGATTTCATTACTCGTTCGCAGCAGTTTACAAAAAGTGCAATTATCATTGATGTTAATTTTGCTGGAGAAGGAGTCGGTATTGAGTTGATGAAAAAGCACCAAGCCAATGTGCCCAAAATTTTTATTACCCATCAAGAAAATGAATCCATCGAATTAAGACTGTCGGCTTGCCAAGTTGGTGGCTCAGGTTTTTATGTTCGCCCTACTGTGGCACAACTATTACGTTCAGTGGAACAATTTTATTCGAGTTCATCATTAAAACCTTATAAGGTGTTGATCATGGATGACTCTCGTACTCAGGCCTTGTTTTGTGAAAACGTATTAAATCGTGCGGGAATGATGACACAGGTTGTGACACAGCCCTTAACAATATTGGAAGTGATGGAGGAATTTGAACCTGAGTTAATTCTAATGGATATGTACATGCCTGGATGTACGGGAGTGGAACTTGCGAGCGTGATTCGGCAACAATCGGCATATTTACGTTTACCTATTTTATTCTTATCCGGTGAGAATAATAAAGATATTCAACTTAACGCAATGAAATTAGGGGGGGATGACTTTCTCACGAAACCCGTAGCGCCGGAACATTTAGTGTCAACGGTGCAAACCCGTTGTGAGAGAGGACGAGTACTTAATGATCTGATTATTCGTGACAGTTTGACTGGATTATTCAATCACACTCATATTCTCGATAAACTCAAACAAGCCTGTCGTTATGCTAAAGAGCAAAAAGAAGCATTATGCTTCGCTATGGTAGACATAGATCATTTTAAGAAAGTGAATGACAGTTATGGCCATACTGTTGGTGATAAAGTGATTTCCACGCTTTCTTTATTTCTTAAGCAAAGATTAAGAGGCAATCATAGTATTGGTCGCTATGGAGGAGAGGAATTTGCTATTGTTTTTCCAAGAACGAGAGAATATGAAGCCTTGTTTGTCATGAATGAAATTAGAGAGGCATTTAATCAGTTGGAGCACAGTAGTGAGCAAGGTGAATTTAAAGTCAGCTTTTCGGCGGGAATTTGTCAGTTTTCGGGAAATAATGAAGACATGATTATTGAGCAGGCGGATGAAGCCCTTTATGCAGCTAAACATAAAGGGCGCAATAACATTCAATGTTATCAATTTGACAATAAATAACTACTTACAAATAACTACTTACGTCCTCGCTGCAATCGTCCTTGGCCTTGAAAATTTTGGCGAATATGGCGAGAGTGATTCAAACTGTTTCTGTCTATTCTTCGATTGTTCATTTGTTGTTTAATATTATGAGATAACCCACTGGGATTATTGGAATGATGTTGAACTTTGTTTATGGCATTATTTTTTTGAGTTTGAGAGAGATGGGGTTGATTGCTTAAGTTTTTCCATTGTTGGTGACTTCTGCTTTGCCATTGACCATTATGATTACGAGCGACGTTTCCGTTTTTGTCTGAAAAAACATTATTTTTTCTGGTTGCACTATGAATCGCTTGAGTAAAGTTTCTATTTAAAGTGGATCGACTGGCATTTCTGACTCTGTTTTGAGGATGATTATAAATATTATTCTTCGCTATATGGTTAGCTCGTATTTGATTGTTGATATTGGTTCTGTTACCAAAGTTGATGTTGTTACCAATATTGATCCTGCCAGTATGAATATTAATATTACCGTTATTGATAAAAACGGGAGAACGATATCCACCTCCGTGATAGCCTCCAGCATAATAACCTCCACCCCATGCGGCGCCCCAAGCAAAGCCTGCCCTGTAGAAACCATAACCCCAAGACATGCCATAATTCCAACCTATTCGAGGGTTATAGCCAACGTAAATGCCCCAAGTGACAGGTCTTGGATAATAATAAGGTCCCCAACGTGGTGGGTAATACCAGCCCGTACCGTACACGGGAACGCCATAGTAAGGATAGGACCAGAGATAGCCTGAGGTATAACCCACATAGACAACATCAGGCGTTGAATCATAAATCTGCACATAGGTGGTGTTATAAACGGGCGAACTGGGGGGAATTTCGGCAATTTCTTCATTGGGAATGTGAGTAGCAACGCTCCATGGGCCTGTGGGTGATGAGGCAGTAAACCAAACGCCATTATTGACAACATAAAATTGATTATTCACCCTTAATACTTGTGAGTCAGTATTAACGGCATAGGCAACTTGAGTGCCTGGGATCATCTCAAATGTAGGCTTCCCGTCATAAGTGACTTTAGTGGTTGTCCCCTTGCGTTTAATGGCTGCAGTTTGAGGGATTTTTGCATTAATGACAGCTTCATTCGCTTCAGTGGTACCAGCAATAGACACTCGAACGCCACTGATATCAGAATCTGGTGGTATGTTGCTAAAACTTTCAGGTAATTTATCTGCTCTTACAAAAGTCCAAGGCCCAGATTCTTTAGCGGCACTATACCAACGACCTGACAGTAATACATACATTTTGTTGTTAGAGGTATCTCGTATCCAAGGCACTTCAGTATTGGTCACATAGAGTAATTGCCCAGAAATTAAGCTTTTCCATTTAGGTTGACCTTGGGTTGAGATGAGCTCAGTTGGCGTTGTCGTTGCATAAATTGCAGGAGGTGTGCCTGTGGTTGATGAGGTCGTTTCGGATTTTGGCATTAATTTGACGAGATCTGCTGGTGGTTTACGGGTAAGTGTCCATGGGCCAAGTGGATCATTGGCCTCATACCAAAAGCTACCGCTGCTAAGGTACAGTTTCTTTGTTTCTTTATTGCGTGCAACGGCAAAAGGAGTATTAATGACTCTTTCGTATTCAGTATCATTAATAGCGCGATAAATCGGTGCACCATCATAGCTTAATAAAATGGTCAGCTCTTGTTTAAAGATAATGTTTGGCGCAGTGTTTTTCAGTTCTTGTAAACTCTTTCTTTCTTGCTTTGAACTCGTCAGGCTTGCGCTTAAGCTTTCCATAGATAGTTGAAAAAGAGTAGATTTAAGAGCGTTTTGTACAATGTTATTGAGTTTTTCGGTATTTTTTATGTCATCTGGCCATTTTATCTGAGTGACGTCAACATCTCTAATTTGAGCGGTTTCTGTGCCAGTATCCACTCTTGCTATAAACCAAAAAGCACCAAAAGTGGGAGTGTTTTGACCCGTTAACTCAAGTGATAATGCCGCTTTTCCTTGAAGTGTATTACCAGATAGCGAATCCGGTTGCAGTTGATAAACGACAATCTTCCCTTCTGGTACTGTGATCTCTTGTGGCCAATCAGTGGCGAAGGCCGTGAGTGGTAATAAGCTGAAAATAAACATGCCTAGTATTGTTGATTTAAAAAAGACTAATCGCTGTTTTATCATGACGACTCCCTGCTGGTATTGGGTTCATTATGATGAAAAATGGCTCTGATATGTCAGTCCGTTTTAAAGAGACGTTTTTGGGCTGGCATGATTATTTTTCATTTGATTAATTGACATAAACTAATTGAATGGCGACTTACTCAAGTGTAGTCAGTGATAGAGGGGAGGACAAAGGAGAGAAGGGGATAAAAAACCGCCTCTTGTTTGAAGGCGGTTGAGGACCCAGTGTTTAAAGCTAGGATTGAACTACAGGCTGTAATAAAGTTCAAATTCTACTGGATGAGTAGTATTGTTAACTTTTTCAACATCTTCTTGCTTCAATTGAATATATGAATCGATGAAATCATTACAGAAAACGTTACCACGCGTTAAAAACTCACGATCAGCATCGAGACAGTCAAGCGCTTCTTGTAACGAGGTGGCGACTTGTGGTATTTCTGCGGCTTCCTCTGCGGGTAAATCATAGAGATCTTTGTCCATTGCTTCCCCTGGATGGATTTTATTTTGAATACCATCTAGACCTGCCATTAACATGGCAGAAAAAGCAAGATATGGATTGGCCATAGGATCGGGAAAGCGGACTTCAATACGGCGTGCTTTTGCACTCGGCACCACCGGAATACGAATCGACGCTGAGCGGTTACGTGCAGAGTACGCTAGCATGACAGGGGCTTCAAAATGCGGAATTAAACGTTTATAAGAGTTCGTTGCTGGGTTTGTAAATGCATTAATGGCTTTTGCATGTTTAATGATCCCACCAATATAAAAAAGAGCTGTTTCACTTAAACCGCCATATTTATCACCAGCAAAAAGGTTGACCCCATCTTTAGCTAACGATTGATGTACGTGCATACCACTACCATTATCACCGACAACCGGTTTTGGCATAAATGTCGCTGTTTTCCCGTAAGCATGTGCAACATTATGAATGACGTATTTTAGTACTTGTACTTCATCAGCTTTTAAGGTCAGTGAATTAAAACGCGTGGCTATTTCATTTTGACCCGCTGTAGCGACTTCATGGTGATGAGCTTCAACGATTTGCCCCATTTCTTCAAGAACAAGACACATTGCACTTCGTAAATCTTGAGATGAATCCACTGGTGCGACAGGGAAATAACCCCCTTTTACGCCTGGGCGATGGCCAGTATTACCTTCTTCATAACTTTTCCCTGAATTCCAGCTGGCTTCTTCAGCATCGACTTTATAGAAGCAACCTGACATATCAGCGCCATATCTAACATCGTCAAATAAGAAAAATTCAGGTTCTGGCCCCACGAGGACAGTGTCAGCAATACCCGTTGAGCGCATGTACTCTTCGGCTTTTTTAGCAATAGAGCGAGGATCGCGATTGTAGCCCGACATGGTCGTGGGTTCTAAAATATCACAGCGTATATTGGCTGTGACATCAGCAGTAAAAGGATCGAGCACAAAGCTACTGGGATCAGGCATTAATACCATGTCAGATTCATTAATGCCTTTCCATCCAGAAATGGATGAGCCATCAAACATTTTGCCGTCTTCAAAAAAATCTTCATCAACTTGATGAGAAGGAATTGAGACATGTTGCTCTTTACCTCGAGTATCGGTAAAACGCAAATCAACAAATTTAACTTCTAATTCTTGTAATTGCTGTAAAACTGATTCAGCTGACATTATATAAAGTCTCCGAGTTGGGTAAAGTCACACTCTAATTTCATTGGCATCATATTTTTGGCTAGATGCGGTTTGAAGGACTAATTGCGAGAGCTATGCCAAGTCTATAACAATATGATTTTAAATAGATATGTAATATTTACCGAGCTAAAGGGGTCATGATTAGCACCATGATGGTGCATTGCTTGCACATTGTTGGTGCTTTAATCGCATCATCTCAGTGCATTAAATAAACTAAGGTAAGGGAATAATAGGAAAGAGTAAATACTCTATAACTCATCATCTTACTCTAATGACTTTTATCGAATAGCGAACGATATCGATGCGGCTGTAAAAAGTTATTTTATCAGACAGGTAAATGATCATGTATTGTGCAACTTATGTGACTTCGTTGTGCAATTGCAAATCATTTTGACTTATACCAATTCCATTATATAAGTGATCTTTTAGCGGGAATTCAACATGCTGTAGGCAAGGCAGATGATTGAAGCTAATAGTTATTCTATATCGAAAGCAGCTAACGTAGCATAAAGTATGTTGAAACCCGCACAAAGTGAGCTGCTCAGACATTCCACTTCTGCGTTGCATTCATTTGAAAGGGAATCACCATTACTGCATAAATGCGCCTTGAATTGAAAAGCCTGAGAAGCTCTGAATTGATCATCTATATAATGGAATTGGTATTAAATATTGTCTGACTTGAATACTGACTTTTCATGAAGTATTACGAGTATTAACAGAGTATAAATAGAAGATTATTGACTCAATGTGCGCTTAGATCAGAATAAAAGCGGCTAAAAAAGCAAGTTTATTGTGATTGGTTAAAAATAATCCTGTGAGATTAGTCTAGCCTAGAGTAGAATAGCACGCTTTTTATCGTAACGAATAAAATGAAGCGCATTTGTTTCGTTATAATAACCCTATATTTATCCCGATGGTAAGAGGTTTAGCCGTGTTAGAGAATTTACGTAACATCGCCATTATTGCACACGTTGATCATGGTAAAACTACCTTGGTTGATAAGCTGCTGGCGCAGTCAGGAACCCTTGAGTCTCGAGGAGAAGCCACTGAGCGGGTGATGGATTCAAATGATCTTGAAAAGGAGCGTGGGATCACGATTCTGGCCAAGAACACTGCCATCAAGTGGAACGATTATCGTATTAATATCGTTGATACGCCAGGTCACGCCGATTTCGGTGGTGAAGTGGAGCGTGTTCTTTCAATGGTTGATTCAGTTTTATTGTTGGTCGATGCTGTCGATGGCCCTATGCCACAAACGCGTTTTGTAACTAAAAAAGCGTTTGCTCAAGGTCTTAAGCCAATTGTTGTTATTAACAAAATCGACCGTCCTGGCGCGCGTCCTGATTGGGTGATTGATCAAGTATTTGACTTATTCGACAACTTAGGTGCGACCGATGAGCAGCTAGATTTCCCTATTGTTTATGCGTCAGCATTAAATGGTTTTGCTTCACTTGACCCAGATGAGACAAGTGAAGATATGACGCCGTTGTTTGAAACTATTGTTGAAAAAGTATCTTCACCTGATGCGGATGCAGAAGGCGATTTCCAAATGCAGATCTCGCAACTGGATTACAACTCATATGTAGGTGTTATCGGTGTTGGCCGCATCAAGCGTGGAAGCGTTAAAACGAATCAGCAAGTGACGATAGTGGGTGCTGATGGTAAGAAACGCAATGGCAAAATGGGCCAAGTACTAGGTTACATGGGGCTTGAGCGTCATGAAGTGGATGTTGCGAATGCGGGTGATATTGTTGCCATTACAGGTCTTGGTCAGCTGCAGATTTCAGATACTGTTTGTGCGACAACTACGGTTGAAGCATTGCCGCCGCTTTCGGTAGATGAGCCAACATTAACCATGACCTTTCAAGTGAATACGTCACCTTTTGCTGGTAAAGAAGGTAAGTACGTGACTTCACGTAATATTCTTGAACGTTTAGAACAAGAACTTGTTCATAACGTCGCACTTCGTGTTGAAGAGACTGACAGCCCAGATCGTTTCCGTGTATCAGGTCGTGGTGAGCTTCACCTTTCTATTTTGATTGAAAACATGCGTCGTGAAGGTTATGAGCTCGCGGTATCTCGTCCAGAAGTTATCGAGAAAGAAATCGATGGCGTACTCTGTGAGCCCTATGAAACATTAACCGTTGATGTTCAAGAAGAACATCAAGGTAGCGTGATTGAAAAATTAGGGATCCGTAAGGGTGACATGAAAGACATGCAGCTTGACGGTAAAGGTCGTGTTCGCATCGACTTTATTATTCCAAGTCGTGGCTTGATTGGCTTTCAAACAGAATTTATGACTTCAACCTCTGGAACGGGCTTAATCTATCACTCTTTTGATCATTATGGTCCTGTTAAAGGTGGAGACATAGGTCAACGTCCACAAGGGGTGCTGATCTCTAATGCTACAGGTAAGGCACTGACCTTTGCCTTGTTTGGCTTGCAAGATCGTGGTCGCCTCTTTATTGGCCATGCAACTGAAGTTTATGAAGGTCAAGTGATTGGTCTACATGCACGCGCCAACGATCTAACGGTTAACTGCTTAAAAGGTAAGCAGCTGACTAACATGCGTGCTTCTGGTACGGATGAGGCGCAAGTATTGACACCGCATATTGAAATGACACTTGAGCAAGCGCTAGAGTTCATCGATGATGACGAGTTAGTTGAAGTGACACCAGAGAATATTCGTGTTCGTAAGCGCTATTTGACCGAAAATGAGCGTAAGCGCCATAATCGTGCCAGCAAATAATCTATCTGTTTATTCTTGTTTTCTTTTATAGGGACAAGAATAGAATCAATAGTTAATAAGCCTAGGGTGGAAACACACTAGGCTTTTTTTTGTCTCTTTTGTAAAAGATAAGCCATTGTGGAATTTAACTTTTATAGGTTGCGGCATCCACAATGCACCAAATATGAAGAAGTACGCCGACGATACCGGGAATAATAAAAAACCACATCGCGTAACCTGCGCCAATAAAGACAAAAAACAATAGGGCGGCCAAAACACGTCCTTGCACGAGTTGTCCAAGTCCGGGAATGAAAAAGCTAGCAATGGCTGCAATGACATTACCTGCTGAACCTTGTTGAGACATAGATCTACCTTTGTAATTTGTTAATATAAACTGATACGGTTAAAGATACTTAAGCAGCTAGGGCAAAAGCAAGAGAAACCTTATGAAAAAAATGACAAATATTAAAAAGCTTATTAGTCTCTTTCGAGGTTTTTGGGACTTTTGTGTACATTTATTTGAAAGATTAAAAACCGATCAAGTCAATATTCGTGCAGGGCACTTAGCTTATGTGACCTTACTGTCATTAGTGCCTTTAGTCGCTGTTATGGTATCCATGCTATCCGCTTTTCCAGTATTTGTTGGTCTTAGAGATGAAATAGAAGGCTTTGTTTATAAAAACTTTTTACCTGCGGCTGGTGATACTGTTCAAGTGTATTTAAATGAATTTGTTGAAAATGCCTCAAAGGGGACAACAGTCGGAATTGCTGTATTAGTGCTGGTGGCTATCCTTCTGATTTCAGCCATTGATAAAGCGCTTAATAGTATTTGGCGAACTAAGGAAAAGAGGCGCAGTGTTGTGTCTTTTTCTATGTATTGGATGGTGTTGACCTTAGGTCCTGTATTAGTGGGGGCAAGTCTAGTGGCCAGTTCCTATATTGTCTCACTTAAAATTTTCAGTGATACGGATCTTGTCAATGTGGCTCCTTTGGTCAAGCGCTTACCTATGTTGTTTTCTATGGCCGCATTTTTATTGTTGTATATGGTGGTTCCTAATCAAAAGGTGAAGTTTATTCATGCGTTGTTTGGTGCGTTTGTTGCAGCTCTTCTTTTTGAATTAAGTAAAAAAGGCTTTACTCTGTATGTCACTCAGTTTCCAACCTATGAAGCCATTTATGGCGCGCTAGCTTCTATTCCTATTTTATTTGTATGGGTTTATTTATCTTGGGTGATTGTATTAATTGGCGCAGAAATTACCGCGGCTTTGCCAGAGCATATTGATCAACAATTGCAGAAACTTATTGCAGAAGGAGATGAAGAATAAGCAGTATCACGGGTATAGATAGTGAGTGAATTTTAAAGTACCAATGTAATAATAGAAGTGAAAAATAACAATGATTGCGTTAATTCAAAGAGTTAAACAGGCAAAAGTGGAAGTTAATGGCACAACTTGTGGTGAAATAAAACAAGGTTTATTAGTGCTGTTAGGTGTAGAGAAAGATGATACTCAAGAAAAAATGCAAAAGCTGGCTAAAAAAGTGATGCAATACCGAGTGTTTTCAGATGAAAATGGCAAGATGAATTTAAATTTACAGCAAGTGTCGGGGGAGCTGTTAGTTGTTTCCCAATTTACGCTTGCAGCGAGTACGCAAAAAGGATTGCGCCCTAGTTTTTCAAGTGCAGCAAGTCCTGAGCTAGCTGAAGCACTTTATAATGATTTTGTTGTATTTTGTCAAAGTGAGGGGGTCAAGACTCAAACGGGACAATTTGCTGCGGATATGCAAGTCTCTTTAGTGAATGATGGGCCGGTAACTTTTAACTTACAAGTATAACGATTTGGCTTTTATGAGTTTATAGGGAGAATGAATGAGCGTCGAAGTCATCGATATTAAAGGATTATTAAAAGCATTAACCTTTCGAATTTTTGAGTTATTCATAGATATTTTATGCGCTTTTATTCGACTTTATTGGTATTTAAAATGGAGCCTGAGTAAAGAGAAGTGGTCTCTTTATAGTCAGTATCACAGGTATTATACCCAAGCTAATTGATTTATGTATTGTCATCTAGCATGAGTATCAATGGAGTCAATGATGTCTAAAGTCTTAGTATTAACTTCAAGCATATTAGGAGAACATTCTCAATCTCATAAACTGATTGATTATGCAATTGAGCAATTATCAGGTCAAAATGTGAATATGACCATTAGAGATTTAACAAACAGTCAGCTACCAGTGTTGGACGGTGAATTGGCGATGGCCTTAAGAGGGGCTGAAAGTTTAAATACTCGGCAACAAGATGTGCTATCTTTGTCAAATAGTTTAGTGAAAGAGTTAAAAGCACATGACAAAGTGATTATTACAGCCCCAATGTATAATTTTACCATTCCTATTCAATTGAAGCAGTGGATTGATCTTGTTGCTAGAGCGGGCGTCACTTTTAAATATACCAATGAAGGGCCCGTCGGATTATTAACGGGTAAAAAAGCCATTGTCATTACCACTCGAGGTGGTGTGCATAAAAATAAGGCCAGCGATCACCTCGCTCCTTATTTGAAAACGGTGCTAGGGTTTATTGGGATCACAGAGCTTGAATTTATTTACGCAGAAGGCTTATCTATGGGAGGAACAATTGCTCAAGAAAGTATAGAAAAAGCCCAATTTGAATTAGATTTATTACTCGCTTAAATTGACATTATGCCTTATGACATTTAAATCAAATAAGGCATAGCAATATAAAGCAAACAGCAGGCACGATATAAGAAAATACGATCTCATAGGTATCAATAAGAAGTCCTTGCACCATAGTGGTTAGGGCACTTTCTAACTTAAGAAAATGAATTTCATAATATGCATTGCAAAATGCAAATAATCAGTTTGCTTATTTTTTCTTTTTACTCATTAACTTGAATTTTAAGGTTTTTATTTTTTGGCATAGCTTTTGCTTTTATGTTGACTAACTGTGTCAGCGAAGGAGTTGCTATGTTATTTTCAAAACAAATTTTATTTACCCTTACTTTGGGGATCACTTGTTCTGGGATCCTATATGCGGCACCTTTTGAGGAGTGCCCAACCAAAGCCTTTATTATTCAAAAGCCCTCATCCTTACCTAAAAATTTTGGTGTTGATTTAGGCACGGGGAGCTATACCATTTTATCTAATGACATGGGAAGCGGTGCTGCATTTAACGGTGTTGGTTTTAATAAATTTGATCGTTATTTATATGGATGGGATTACGCCAGTGGTTCACTGGGTAGAGTGGGGACAGATCATCAAGTTGTGGCATTGGATGTGAGTAAAGATGGTGCTTCAGCCAGTGCAGGCAATTTTTTTGTAGGCGATGTGGCATTAGATGAAAATGCTTGGTATGGATACCGGAAAAATAAAGGGCTATTTAAAGTGACTTTAGATGATCCGGATAATTATGAAATGACGTTAGTTGCAGGCAGTCAATCTAACGCGACTTATAATATTACAGACTTTGCTTTTCATCCTGATAATGGATATTTATACACAGTCACTAATGGTACAAATGCAAAACTATTAAAAATAGACAAAGCTTCGGGGTCAGCTGAGGATTTAGGGACCGTTTTAACAGCCACACAGCGAGGCTTTACATTTGGTGCTCAGTTTTTCGATGTAAATGGCAATCTGTATATTAGTAACAATTCTGATGGCAATATTTACAAAGTCTCTGATTTAGATGGTGAGCCCAGTGTGAGTGGCATTTTTGCTTATGGGCCCTCTTCTACCAGTAATGATGGCGCAAGGTGTGCATTAGCCGACGTGCCTGTTGGAGATTCTGTTGATTTTGGTGATGCGCCAGACTCTTATGGCAGTAATATTGCGAGCAACGGTGCTCGCCACAAGATTGTTTCAGGTATTCAGTTAGGTTCATTAATTGATAATGAAGGTGACGCTTATGCTTATCCTCTTTCTGATGATGTCAGTGATAATAGTGATGATGACGATGGTATTACTATGCCTACGGGGTTTGAAGTGGGTGAAGATACGGTATTAGTTGTTGATGTCGTAGGGAATGAAGGTTATCTCAATGCTTGGATTGACTTGAATCATGATGGAGACTTCGATAGTGACGAACAAGTTATCGCCTCTGAATATATGGACGAAGGTGAGAATATTGTCATTATTCAAATACCAAGCTGGGTTGAGGCAGGTGAGACTTGGGCACGCTTTCGTTTGAGTACTACGCAAAGTTTAGGGGCGACAGGTGGTGCAGCAGATGGTGAAGTCGAAGATTATCCTATCACGATAACAGAAACTGGAGTCACAACGGGTTATTATCCTGTTGGAACGCAAGGTGTGGCGACGATTGTCTATGAAGATCTCTATCCACTTGAAGGGGATTATGATTTTAACGATGTGGTAATGGAAGTTAAAATTAATGAGTTTGAAAAAGACGGGAAGGTTAGACGAGTTAAAATAGAAGTCAAAGTATTAGCTGTGGGAGCAACATTTCATAATGGTTTTGGTATTCAATTGCCCGGTATTCCACGCTCTGCGATAAAAGAGTCTGCGATCCGCTGGGATTTAGATGGCGTAAATCAATCCCATGCAATTCTTGAAGAAGGGCAAACTAATGCCGTCTTTATTTTTACCGAGGATGTCCATTCTTACACTACCGTTCCCTTTGGCTGTGAATTTCTAGGTACACAATTAGGTTGTACTCAAACTGAGCATCCGACTTGGACTCTGACGATTCCTTTTGAAACGCCAATAGACAGTAATGACATGCCTGAATTGCCATACGATCCGTTTATTTTTGCTAATCCTAATCTTCCACATGGTTGGTTACCAGAAGCGGTACTGGGTGGTAATCCTGGTCGTGCTTTAGAGGTGCATCTTAAAAATAAAGCGCCTACGGATAAGTTTGATACGCGGTTATTTGGTACTGGAGATGATGCATCAAACCCCAGTGAAGGACTTTATTTTCAAAATGCGAATGGCATGCCTTGGGCATTAATTATTCCAGAAAGATGGTCATACCCAGTTGAAAGAATACCGTTAAATGAAGCCTATCCAGAATTTGTTGATTATGCATTGGGTAACGGTAATGCCAATTGGTATCAAAATGCTGACACAGGTTTAATTATTCCAAACAAGTAGAGGGAATGACGATGAATAATTCAATGTATAAAAGAGTATGTATTGTAGGCTTATTTTCCCTACTGGTTGCTTGTGGAGGCGGAGGAGGCGGGGATGATTCTAGTTCTTCCAGTTCTTCAACTACGGCGAGTGATAATGGCTCTGCAGCGGCAAGTTCCACAGGTGATACTAGTACAACTAGCGCGACTGATGATAGCTCAACAAGCACAACCGTGGCTACTGATACCAGTACAACTAGCGCGACTGATGATAGCTCAACAAGTACAACTATGGCTACTGATACCAGTACAACTAGCGCGACTGATGATAGCTCAACAAGTACAACCATGGCTACTGATACCAGTACAACTAGCGCGACTGATGATAGTTCAACAATTACAACGGTGGCTGCAGATCTTGTCGAAGAAGAGCCTGCAGAGGTGACTAATGATGAGCAAGCTGCGGTCGATATGACATCATTAAGCGAGTTGGTTGTTGATTCGAGTAATGAGTTGCTCTCTGAGTATACTTTGTTTGTAGGTATAGATACGGGAAATACTGATAGAGCCTATGTCTCTATTTGTGAGGAGTTTGTGACCAAGGATGAAGGTGGTTATAAGGTTGATTACGATACTTGCCTATTAAGAGGGCCATTAAATGAAGGCGTATTGGCTGCGAACCTTGTATTGGGGAGTGCGCAACAGGAATTGATTGTTGCTATTTGGACCTTTGATGGCAGTCAACCGACTTATCATGTATGGAATTATGATGAAAACTCAAGCAATCAAAGTTTGATGATCAACTGAACCTGTTAGCTTTTAAAAAGGGGAAATGATTTTCTCCTTTTTAATTGTTATTTTTTCAAAGTGTTTAATAAATTTTTCCACTGACTCAGGGTTTCATTCCATTTTTGCTGCATTTGAGAGCGCTGTTTTGGTGTCAGCGTATTGGGAGGGGATTGAATACATTCAAGTATTGATTTAGCGATGGATTCGGCAGACTGTTCAAAGAGGCCTTCATTTTGCTGATTATCAAGTAAGGCGCTTTGCTCATTGAGGCCATCAACGCCTGAATGAAGGATAGGTTTTCCTGCTGCCATTGCTTCTTGAAAGACGAGGCCAAAAGGTTCCCATCTTGATGGAATAATGATGGCATCGCATTGGTTAAGAAAGTCAGGGATATTGTGACAAACACCAATAAATTGAACATTAGCCAGTGACGATGCCTGCTTTTTAAGTGCATCTTCCTGTTCTCCAGAGCCTGCAATTTTCAGCTGAATATCTTTATGTTGAATGAGCTTCATGGCGTTGATGAGAGTATCGAATCCTTTTTGTGTATGCATTCTGCCATAGGCACCGAAAATATAAGTTTTTTTGACTTTTTTTATCCCTAAGTGAGTGAAGGGATGTAAATCCTCCCCCTGTTTTAATATGAAGAGTTTATGAGGAGGGATAAGATTATGTTTTTTTATCCATTGAGCTTGAGATTGAGAGACTGAGATAATTTTAGTCATTATGCTATAACTGAGTTTTAGCATAAGAAAAAAACGTTTAGGCTTAGTGATTTGCTGTTTTACGAAGCCATCGCAATAATGATGCTCTTGATAAATAAAGGGTGTATGTAAGTGGCGTAATTTGAGTAATAACAGTTTAGGCAACACATGCCAACTTAATGCTTGATGAAGGCATAAAACATCAGCCTTGTAGTGAATAAAGGAATACTGTTTGAGATTGATGATTTGAATATCAAAGTCAAAATCATCGACTAATGTTGATGCTTGCAAGCTCCTCAGTGCTGATTGAATGCCACCAAATTGAGCGTCATTAATTAAATGCAGAACTTTGGGGCGCATAAAGTGATGCCCTAGACTTAACATGTTTTAAGTCTAGGAAAGTATAAAGCCAATGTCAGTTTGTGTTTGTTGATTGAAATAAACGATAAGTGACTTGTCCGGCAACTTTTTCTTTAAGTGGCATCCAGTGTGGTGGAATATTGAGTGACGATAGTGCGACTTCTGTTTCGGTTTCTAGATAAATTAATGCATTGGGTGCGAGCCATTGGTGAGTATTGAGTTTTTGAATGCATGGCTTTGCAAGCTGTTGTCGAAAAGGGGGATCGATAAAAATAATATCAAAGGGTTCAGTAGGTGCGGTGTTGAGTAGGGTGAGTGTGTCACCTTTAATAACTTGACCTTGTTCGCATTTGAGTGTGGCTAAGTTTTGCTGTAATTGCTTAGCGGCGGAGGCTTGCAGTTCAAACATTTGTGCAAAATTGGCATAGCGTGATAAGGCTTCAAAACTTAATGCGCCGCTTCCTGTGAAGCAATCTAGTACTCTGGCGCCAGCCAAGTCGGCACTAATCCAGTTAAAAAGCGTTTCTTTGACACGATCTGTGGTTGGGCGTAAGCCTTCTAAATCATGAATGGGTAAACGACGTGATCGCCATTGTCCTGAAATGATACGAACTTGACCCATCTTTGGTTTTTTTTTGGTCATTTGGCCCTCATGATTTTGCCTGAAGAAAGAAAGTGGTAGACTGTCACGCTTTGATTTAAAGTCGTTATTTTATATCAAAGTGGGCATAAAAGGTGAGATACCGTCGTTTTGTCGATTAACATCTCTATTTTAATGTGTCATTGAGGTGTTTTTTAGGCGTCTTTTACCCTAATTGCATTATATATTCGTTATTTGAGCACTGGTATCTAACATGGCAAAAAAAGGTTTTTTTTCTTGGTTTCGTAAAGATAAAGCTAAAGATGAAGTCAAGAAGGTAACAACAGAAACAGTAGTAGAAGACAAAGTACAAAAAGTACAAAATGAAAAAGCGGCTGAGGAACAAGCGCGCCAAGCTTTAGAGAGTGCAGCGCAAAAAGCCGAAGAAGAAAGGCTAACTGCTGAAAAAGCGGCGGTTGAGGAACAAGCGCGCCAAGCTTTAGAAAGTGCAGCGCAAAAAGCCGAAGAAGAAAGGCTAATTGCTGAAAAAGCGGCAGCTGAGGAACAAGTGCGCCAAGCTTTAGAAAGTGCAGCGCAAAAAGCCGAAGAAGAAAGGCTAGCAGCAGAAAAAGCGGCGGTTGAGGAACAAGCGCGCCAAGCTTTAGAAAGTGCAGCGCAGAGAGCCGAAGAAGAAAGGCTAGCAGCAGAAAAAGCGGCAGCTGAGGAACAAGCGCGCCAAGCTTTAGAAAGTGCAGCGAAGAGAGCCGAAGAAGAAAGGCTAGCTGCCGAAAAAGCGGCGGCAGAAGAGCAAGCTCGATTAGAGGTTCAGAGAGCCGAAGAAGCAAGACTCGCTGCAGAAAAAGCCGCTGCTGAGGAACAAGCTCGATTAGAGGCGCAGAGGGCCGAAGAAGCAAGACTAGCTGCAGAAAAAGCAGCTGCTGAGGAGCAAGCTCGATTAGAGGTTCAGAGAGCCGAGAAAGAAAGACTCGCTGCAGAAAAAGCCGCGGCTGAGGAGCAAGCTCGATTAGAGGCGCAGAGAGCCGAAGAAGCAAGACTCGCTGCAGAAAAAGCGGCGGCTGAGGAACAAGCTCGATTAGAGGCGCAGAGGGCCGAAGAAGAAAGGCTGGCTGCAGAAAAAGCCGCAATTGATGAACAAGATATTCAGCCAGAGCCACAGGCTAGGCCGGAAAAAACAGGTTTTTTTGCGCGCTTAAAGCGCGGACTCAAGCGCACCAGTGAAAATATTGGTAGTGGTTTTATAGGGCTTTTTCGTGGTAAAAAAATCGATGAGGATTTATTTGAAGAGTTAGAAGAGCAGTTATTAATTGCTGATGTGGGTGTTGAAACCACAACTCGCTTAATTGATTCTCTAACGGAGCAGGCGAGTCGAAAGCAGCTAAAAGATGGCGAAGCCTTATATGATTTGCTTAGAGAAGAAATGCAAAAAACCTTAGAGCCTGTGTCTGTGCCCTTAGTGCCTGAAAATAATGATGGGCCTTTTGTTATTCTAATGGTAGGTGTCAATGGTGTGGGTAAAACAACTACCATAGGCAAATTAGCGAAACAATATCAAGCACAAGGTAAGTCAGTTATGTTGGCTGCTGGAGATACCTTTAGGGCGGCGGCAGTGGAGCAATTACAAGTGTGGGGGCAACGTAATGATATTCCTGTGGTTGCTCAACATACGGGCGCAGACAGTGCTTCTGTATTATTTGATGCGTTGCAGTCGGCTAAAGCACGTAATATTGATGTCTTGATTGCCGATACCGCAGGCCGATTACAAAATAAGTCGCATTTAATGGATGAACTCAAGAAAGTTGTTCGTGTCATGAAAAAGCAAGATAAGAATGCGCCTCATGAGGTGATGTTAACCCTTGATGCCAGTACGGGACAAAATGCAATTAGTCAGGCTCAATTGTTTAAAGAGGCCGTAGGTGTGACAGGGATCACTATGAGTAAGTTAGACGGAACGGCAAAAGGTGGGGTCATTTTCGCTATTGCAGATAAATTTGGTATCCCCATTCGCCATATTGGAGTGGGGGAACAAATTGAGGATCTACGCCCCTTTAATGCCAAAGACTTTATTGATGCTTTATTTAGCCAAGAGAGTACGGATAATCTCGACAAGTAATAAGCCCATTATGTGTCTAAATAAAGGACAGGCTATCTAGGAGAATGAATGATTCAATTTGAGCAAGTCAGTAAAGTTTATGCTGGTGGTCAAAAAGCGCTATCTGATGTGAGCTTTCATTTAAAAGTGGGAGAAATGGCTTTTTTAACTGGGCATTCTGGCGCGGGAAAAAGTACCTTGCTCAAATTAATCACAGTCATAGAAAGAGCGAATGGTGGTCGTGTTGCGATAAATGGCCATGACATAGCGAAAGTGAAGCGATCCCAAGTGCCTTATCTTCGTCGTGATATTGGAATGATTTTTCAAAACCATCATTTATTGATGAACAAGAGTGTGTTTGACAATGTCGCTTTACCTTTAATGATTGAAGGCTTTTCTCATAGTGAAATTCGTAAACGGGTGGCAGGTGCATTAGACATGGTGGGCTTGTATGGCAAAGAAAGGCATCAGCCCATCATGTTGTCTGGTGGTGAACAACAAAGAGTGGGCATTGCTCGTGCGATTGTCAACAAGCCGCCTTTGTTATTAGCCGATGAGCCTACGGGGAATTTAGATCCCAAGTTATCCATGGATATACTAGGTTTATTTGAGACTTTTAATAATGCAGGTACGACAGTGCTCATTGCCACCCATGATTTGGGATTAATTGCGAGAATGAAATACCGTACTTTGACCCTAAAACAAGGAAAAATGTTAGGGGCACAAGAGCTAGAGCATCAATAATTAAGTTATTTTGTTGTATCAGTAAAGGAAAATTACTGTGATGTTGAAAGGAATGTACTTATGACTCAATCTAAACCTATCTCGCTTAATCGCAGTAAACTTCCTTTATCGGGCCGTTTTATCATGTTTTTTGTGCGCCATATTCAACACGGCATGACGAGTATGGGGGAGCTATGGCGAAATCCAGTGTCATCTGTGATGACTATGCTGGTCTTAGGCTTGAGTTTAAGCTTACCTGCGGCATTACAAGTCTTGGTGAAAAATGCCGAGGCGATTACGCATTCATGGAACAGTGCTGCCGAAATATCATTGTTCATTGACGATCAGCCCAATGACAAGGTTATGCAAAGTTTATTAACACGTATTCAGGCTTATCCTGAAGTCAGTGAGATTAATTTCATTGATCGTTCGCAAGCTTTGGCTGAGTTTCAACGTCTCTCTGGTTTTGGAGAAGCCTTATCTTATTTAGATTCTAATCCTTTACCAGCGGTGATTACCGTTATTCCGACTTTGCATTATTCGAGTCCAGAAGGGGCGAGAATGTTGTTGACCAAATTAGAGCAAGAGCCAGAAGTGTCTTTTGGGCGCTTGGACATAGAATGGTTAGAGCGTTTACAAGCGATATTAAATTTACTTGAACGAACTGTGTTAGCGATTGCCACTTTGTTAGTGTTAGCGGTGGTTTTAGTGATAGGTAATACCATTCGACTTGCGATTATGAACAGGCAAACAGAAATTGAAGTGATGAAGCTGGTGGGGGCGACAGAAGCCTTTATTCGGCGGCCTTTTCTTTATACGGGGATTTGGTACGGTATCATTGGCGGCGTATTGGCTTGGTTAATTATTAATGTTTTAGTGTTATATTTGTCATCAGCACTGGGAGAGCTGTTAGGCTTGTATGGCAGTGAACTTAAAATGCAGTCATTAACTTTTCCAGAATTAATACAATTGGTTATATTGGCTTCTTTTCTTGGCTGGTTAGGATCATATTTATCTGTGAGGCAGCATTTAAAAGCGATTGAACCTTCTTAGTATTATTGAGTCTATAATGTACATCCCTGTGACTTAAGATGACACGGGTATATTGATTTAGCTATACATGAATGAGACTTCATTTGCATTTGAACCATCTTGCTGCAAAAATAAGCGCGGTAAAAGATAGCTGCTAATGAAAATGAAGATCTATATCACATAGTGTAATAGACTATTTGAGTATAATTAAGTGGGATTTACTTAGTAGAATAGTTGACATATTCTGTCAGATAGTCGATAGTTCTTCAGTCTGCTAAAAGTCTTTAGTGAAGCAGTGTATCGATAGGTTTAAGTACAGTTAGGAGCGTGAATGACTGATCAAACGCAAACAATGGCACTAATGGTTCCTCAAGGTAGCGGTAGCCTAGAGTCTTATGTTCACTCGGCCCAAAGTATTAGTATGCTTGAGCCTGAGCAGGAATATGAGTTGGCGAAGCGTCTTCAAGAAACCGGTGACTTGCAAGCGGCAAAGCAGTTAATTATGTCTCATTTGAGATTTGTTGTTCATGTCGCTAAAGGTTATTCTGGCTATGGGTTACCCCAGGCAGACTTAATCCAAGAAGGCAATATTGGTTTGATGAAAGCGGTGAAACGCTTTGATCCCGATGTTGGTGTGCGCTTGGTGTCTTTTGCTGTACATTGGATAAAAGCTGAAATACATGAATATGTCTTGAAAAACTGGCGTATTGTTAAAGTGGCAACAACGAAAGCCCAGCGAAAGCTTTTTTTCAATTTGCGAAAAGCAAAAAAACGTTTAGGTTGGTTTAGTGACGATGAAGTGACTATGGTGGCCGAAAATTTAGGTGTGTCTAAGGCTGATGTGACCGAAATGGAGTCGCGAATGGCGGCACAAGATCCCGCGTTTGATTTGTCTACTGACAACGACGATGATCATGATTTTGCCCCTATGCACTATTTAGAAGATCATTCATCGGACCTTGCTTCACAAGTTGAAAATGATAATTGGGACTCTGAAAATCATTCCCGTTTGTTGTCAGCCATTAAAACTTTAGATGAGCGTAGTCAGCATATTTTGCAAGCCCGTTGGTTAAACGATGAAAAAACAACGCTGCAAGAATTGGCTGAAACTTATCAGGTATCTGCAGAGCGGATCAGACAGCTTGAAAAAAATGCGATGAATAAACTAAAAGGTCGAATGGAAGCCTAACCATTCGATTTAATCCAAAAAAACCTGCTATGGCAGGTTTTTTTCGTTTTTAACCTTGATTATCTATCCATTCACTCATGACCACATGGGTTTTTATTTTAATAATATCGGTTTGTGCATCAATATATTCTCTGATTTCATGGAGTCTTTGCATTGATTTTGCTTGTACATAGACTAATAAGTCCATATCGCCAGTGATCCCACGGCAGGTAATGACTTCAGGAATGGCTTGAAAAACATGGATCACATCCGCACAGCGTGGGCAATGATGTTGAATTTCAAAGTAAGCCGATACGCCTGTTTTTTGAGATTCACTTAACAGCACTTGGTAGCCTCGAATAATCCCTGTTTGCTCCATTTTTTTTATTCTGTCGGATACGGCTGAACGTGATAAATTCACTTGCTCAGCAATGCTTGAGATGCTTTGTCTAGCGTCTTGTTTGAGTGCATTCAAAATGGCAGAGTCAAATTTATCCATGTGAGTATTTCAGGCAGAATGTGGCAATATTGAGAGAATTCCGTCATTTTAACGGAAATGCTGTGAGTATGACAGAGTTGAGCGTCAGACTTTAGAGAAGAGGAAGTTTATAATAGACAGATTATCAATCTGTTAAATAGTGTAAAAAGTCAATGAAAGGAAAGATTGGATGTTGGCAAGGTGCGGGCCTGATGGCCACCACTTTGCTAGGGACAGGCGTATTTATTTTACCGCAATTGACCATAGAGGCGGCTGGGAGTGGAGCATTAATTGCTTGGGCATTGCTCACTGTGGCAATTATTCCAGTGACTTTGGTATTTGGGCGTCTAGCAAGTGTTTTTCCTCATGCCGCAGGCCCCGCATACTTTGTCGAAAAAGCATTTGGAAAGAGTGCGGGACGAACAATTGGGCTCATGTTTGTTCTGGTTGTGCCATTAGGCGCCCCTGCTGCAATTTTAATGACTTTTCAATTTGTGAATGAGTTAGTGGTGTTGTCGGGTTGGTCTCAGGTGGGGGTAGAGTTATTATTGCTCAGTGTGCTGTTTTTGCTTAATCAAAAAGGGATTCAGATTTCAGCAAAAATGCAGTTTATGCTGACGTTAGGCGTTGTAGCGATTGTCGTTGCCTTGTTTGGCTCAGCTGGGGAGACCATAGGTGATATCAAAGCGATGCATATAGAGCCTGATGTTAATTCCATTGCAATTGCAGCCAGTATTGCTTTTTGGAGCTTTTTAGGTGTGGAAGCCATGACACATTTGGCGAATGACTTTCGTAACCCTAAAAAAGACATGTTGCCAGCAATGATGATTGGCACTGTGTTAGTCGGATTAGTTTATTTAGGTTGTACGCTATTGTTATTAAAAGTGCCGACCGATAGTGGTGTTGCTATGGTGGGAGTGATTAACCAGGCTTTTGGTGGTTACGGGGCGCAAATTATTGGCATATTGGGTGTTGCAAGCGGTTTAGCGACAGTGAATGTTTATACTGCAAGTGTCTCGAGACTTATTCATAGTTTTAGTACAGAAGGCGTATTACCTAAGTATTTTTCGACATTAAATACGAATGGTTTACCCGTCAGAGCATCAAATACAGTATTGGGCGTTATGGCTTTTGTGATTGTGATGACTTATATGACAGGGCAGGAGCTAGAAGATCTTATTTCGTGGACAAATGGCGTTTTTGTGATCATTTATTTGGCTTCTATGTTGGCGGCAGGACGATTACTGAATAAAAGTTATTGGCTAATAGTCTTGCTGAGTAGCTTTTTCTGTCTAGCTCTGGCTGTTGCGTTAGGTGCTAGTATGTTTTATGCGGTATGTTTGCTTGTGCTCTTGTTTGGCAGTTTGGAGTGGCGTAAACAGCATAATAAGCGCAGGCAGGCAGCTTTAGCTTAATGTCTAAGTTAGCTTATAAAGCCACATCAAGTGGCTTTTTAGTTATACCAATTCCATTATATAAGTGATCTTTCAGCGGGAATTCAACATGCTGTAGGCAAGGTCGTTAATTGCTCCTGCATTAACAGACAGTCCCACCATCCATGGCGGTCGCAGCTGATTGAAGCTAATAGTTATTCTCGGCTTGGGTTCAAACGTCGCTCTACCTCCCTCATCCATGAGGTCGTATATCGAAAGCAGCTAACGTAGCATAAAGTATGTTGAAACCCGCACACAGTGAGCTTCTCAGACATTCCACTTCTGCGTTGCATTCATTTGAAAGGGAATCACCATTACTGCATAAATGCGCCTTGAATTGAAAAGCCTGAGAAGCTCTGAATTGATCATCTATATAATGGAATTGGTATTATTATCTTTAAGTGCAAGATTGCGCATTTGTATGAGCTCACTGTGTTTTAAATACAGTAATTCAGCCATTCTGCGGATCAATTGATCTTCGTATTGGCATAAATGACCATCTGCATAAGCTAAGCGCCACATGGCTAAAATCAATTGCTGTTTTTGTTCAATGGAGAATTGATCATTAATTTCTGAAGTAAACTCAAAAAGAGAAGTGCTTTTTTTCTGTTTACGTTTGGCATCGTTAATGAGCGTATTGACTTCATCTTTGTTTAACTTTAGCGTTTTGGCAAGCAGCTCAGGGAGTAAATTGGCTTCCTCAGCAGAGAAAGAGTCATCGGCATAGATGACTTCTAAGAGTAAGCATGCTGCAGCTAAGTTCAAGTGTTGAGCTTTCTCTTCTGGGGAAAGCTCCTGAGTATGAAAATTTAAGAACTGCTTTAATTTCTCTATCATAGTGATACTCAATGTTAAAACGATTAATGGTGCATTGGTGTCGTTATTTCAGATCGAGTGGATCTTGTGTCACTGTTAAAGGAGTCAAAGCTTTCATGAGTAAGTCAGAACTGCCTTTGCTACCATTGGTATTTAAATAGTCTTCAAGAATATCCATCATAGGATCAACCAGTCCTTTGGACAAGCCTAATTGATCAAAAGCACTGTATACCATGAGTCCTCCCTTTGCTGTAGGGCTGAGGTTGCCTAATTGATTATTGAGAGTGGATAAGGTTGAGGTATTATCCACTTTAGGGGCTGCTTGAAGTAAACTATTAATGTTGGGAATAGAATCAGCTATAGGGCTAAAGCTGTTTGCTCCCATGCTTGCTTTAGCCATCGACAGTAGGCTGCCCAGCCCACCTTGAGCTTGTGTTTGGGTTATCCCTAATTGTTCCATTGTCATTTGAACCAGATCTGATTGGTTTGAGTTATCTGCTACCGATGTTTTATCGGCTTGAAGCACAGTGTTGCTCAAACTTTCAAGTTGTGATGCATTAGCCGTGAAGGAAAAAAGGCAGAGGAAGAAAGCGAGAGGTAAATGAGATAAAGGTTTCATTGGTGGCCGTCCTGTTTCATTGGATACTTATAATTTTAGCTTTTTTGTGCTCTTAGAGAATTTTTTTACATTAAGGTCGCTAGGGCCTAATACTGGTCAGTTAAGAGCTAATATAATTTTAGGGAGTAAGTTCTTGGCCTATGTTTGACCTCCCTT
>NZ_CANLZC010000011.1 GCF_947495455.1 uncultured Shewanella sp.
TTACCTTACTCAACGCCAGGGGCAATACCCCGTCAACTTAAACATTTTTATGCCATGGTTGAAAGTTTAATTTTGGACCCCAGACGAACACGAACCTTTCCCCGCACAGTCAAACGAAGACCACAGCGATATGCTAGAAATAAAAAATGCCAGCAAGCTTAACTTACTGGCATTACAGTATGCTGTTGCTTTTTGTTACTCAATTTCATCTCGAAAGTCGCAGGGTATAAGACTCTGAGAGAGTAAAAAGAAATTTACCCTGTGATCACTTGCTTGATGCTATTGAGCATGGCCCTGTCGGTACGGGCTTTTTTGAGTTTTCGGCAGCTTTCTTTTAATGCACTATCAGATAAACGAGTAAAAATACCGTCATATTCTTTTTCGTTAATGGCTTCATCTGTGTCAGCCATTTCGGCGATGTCTTGGGCTACGCGGCTGAGTTGAAACCACGCATTAGCAATATAAAAGCCATGGAAATCGGCTTGGGGTAATAAGCTTTTAGCACTATTAGGCAAAGCTGACCAAGCGGTGAAGAATTTTTGATCTTTATCTTCAATTAGCTCATTGCATAGATTGGCATAAGCGTCCAATAAGTTCTTTGGGATCTGTGTCATTGGTATGACGCTGTTACAAACATTGAGGGATACAGTTTCAACTTGCTTAACGTAAGCGGGTGTTCGCGGTATTGTTAATTCGGCCATGAGGAGAAGATTACTCTTTTAAGGATTCATATGGGGTAAATTTTACGTGTCTGGGCCATAAAGATAAACTGTTATTGAGTTTGCGCTTGATCAATGGCAACTATGATGGCTCGGCCTTGACTTAAAGTATGTGTAATATGGCCTTTTCCTTGAGTGTCATTAGCAAATAAAATATCGCCAGCTTTAAAGGTTTTTCTTGTGCCATCACTTGCCGTTATCTCAACTTGGCCTTCAAGATAAAAGATAAATTGCGCCTGTGGAGCGGGGTGCCAGTCAAAATAATGGCCTGCTTCAAAGTCACGAAATTCTAGCGTCGATACCGAATAAGGAATGGAATATAGGCCTAACTCTTTTTTAATATTGCCTTTCGATTGTCTGGTAATAAAAGATGACAGGCCATTATGTGAGATAAGTTCAATATATTCCATGTTGATGTGCTTAAATTTCGTGAGCTTTGATATTAAGCTTAGCCGATATAGCTATAGGTTTTAAAAAGCATAGTTAATGTTCACGCCATAATATTCACCAGTGGCGATCGGAGTGATTTTTATTCCTTGATAGGGCTCGGTAAAATACCAGGCACTGAGTATTCCTATGGCTGCGCCTGCTAATACATCTTCAACGTAATGCTGATCACTATTGATGCGCGTGTAACCCACAAAACTGGCAGCAGCATAGGCCGTAATGGCCCATTTCCAACCATATCTTTGTTGAATAAAAGTGGCTGTTGCAAAAGTATCGGCTGTATGACCTGATGGAAAAGAGTCGTCATCGGAGCCATCGGGTCGTGTCTTGTCTATGCCAAATTTGAGGGCTTCGACGCTGAGTCTTGAAACGCCTACGCTTTTAATGAGCTGCCAACTTCCTTCATAGTTAGGTTCATAAAGCGCTGTTGCACTGAGCGTTGCCGCTGGTAGTAATAAATGAATAATGTCACCAGAGCGTTCACTATTCCCATGGGCAGATTGAATAAGACTAAATAGCAAGCTTATTGGAAGAAAAAAGCGAATAATCATAGGTTTTGATAACAACATGGTTTTATTTTACATTGGCAGGATCAATTGAAGGGGGCTTTATACAGACAGTTAATGTTAAATGCAAAGTTTTTATAAAAAGTTTTTACACATTAGCAGAGACAAAAAAGAGAGCTGTTTATGCTCTCTTTTTTCATTTTTTCATTTTTTCATTTTTTCTTTAGAGTATTTATGACTGCTAGTTTGAAGAATGATTCAGGCTTTTTGCTACTAAAGGTGAGCCAACTCGATATACCAATAGATATAATACCGGCAGCACGATTAACGTCAGTAAAGTCGATGAGACAATACCGCCAATGACGACAGTTGCTAGCGGGCGCTGTACTTCTGCTCCAGTTCCTGTATTGAGTGCCATAGGAATAAAGCCAAGACTGGCGACGAGGGCTGTCATGAGTACGGGTCTTAACCTTTGGCTGGCGCCTTGTTTAATGGCATCAATAAGTGGTGTGCCTTTTTCGAGCAATTCTTTTATGAAAGACAGCATAACAACGCCATTGAGCACGGCAATACCGGATAGAGCAATAAAACCGATACTGGCTGAAATAGACAGAGGCATGTTTCGCAATGCGAGTGCGATAACGCCGCCTGAAAGTGCAAGAGGGATCCCAGTAAAAATAATGAGTGAATCTCTTACAGAACCAAATGCACTATAAAGCAGGCCAAAGATTAATAATAAAGTCAGAGGGACGACTATCATTAATCTTTGTGTGGCTGACTCTAGCTGTTCAAAGGTGCCGCCATATTCTATCCAGTAACCGCTTTTCAGTGCCAGTTTATCATTCATTAATTGCTTGGTATCATTAATGAAAGATCCTAAATCTCGATTCTCTACATTAGCAGTGACGATGACATGGCGTTTTCCATTTTGCCTGTTGATTTGATTTGGCCCAACTTTTTCAATAATGTCAGCCACTTCTTTTAATGGAACATAACTCAAATCTGGGTTGAGATCAGAAGGCAGCGCAATAGGAAGGTTACCTAGTGATTGAATATTGGCATCATCTTTGGATAAACGTACAAGGAGTTTAAAACGGCGATCGCCTTCATAAATTAAACCTGTTTGCACACCTGCAATGGCGGTTTGAATTGCTTGTTGTACATCGACAATATTTAATCCAAGCAAGGCTAAATGATCCCGATTGGGCTCAATAGACAGAGTGGGAAGGCCGGACATTTGCTCCATTCGAGCATCTTTAGCTCCCTTAACTTGGGCAAGTAAATTGGTCGCTTGCTCGCCTGCGGATTTGAGCTCAGCTAAGTTATCGCCATAAATTCTTAAGGCAACATCCGTTCTTACGCCTGCGATCAACTCGTTAAAACGCATTTCAATCGGTTGAGTGAACTCGTAATTATTACCTGGAATTTGCTCGACAAGTTCGCGCAGTTCGTCGATAAATTCCGCTTTGGTTTTATTTGGATTGCTCCATTGTGACTGAGGCTTCATTATGATGAAAGTATCAGCGACATTGGGCGGCATAGGATCGGTGGCGACTTCTGGTGTGCCAATCTTTGAAAAGATGCTGTCAACTTCATCCATTTCAGCAATAAGACTTTCTAGTAGCGTTTGCATTTCAATAGATTGTTGTAATCCTGTTCCTGTGATCCGCATCGCATGCATTGCCACATCTCCCTCATCCAGTTGAGGTAAAAACTCAGAACCTAAGCGAGTGGTTTGTACGGCACTGATGAGAATAATAGCCAATGCGATAGAGGCTAAGGTTAATGGACGTTTCAGCGAGAAAAATAACACTGGCTCATAGAATGAGCGGGCTTTTGTCATGAGAAAGTTTTCTTTTTCTTTGACTTTTCCTTTGACAAAAATGGCAATAGCGGCAGGAATGAAAGTCACAGAAAAAATCATGGCGCCAATGAGTGCGGCGACAACAGTAAAGGCCATGGGATGAAACATTTTTCCTTCAACGCCGCTGAGTGCAAAAATGGGCAGGTAGACTAACATGATAATGAGCATACCAAATACTGCTGGGCGAAAGACTTCTTTTGTGGATTGACACACGACATTGAGTCGCTCTTCTAATGTTAACAGTCGACCGTGCAGCTGTTGAGCGAGCCCTAAACGCCGCAGTGCATTTTCAACCACAATCACTGCGCCGTCGACAATAACGCCAAAATCGATAGCCCCTAAACTCATTAAATTTCCTGAGACACGATTCGTGGCCATACCGCTAATGGCGAACAGCATGCTTAATGGGATCACTAAGGCGGTGATGAAGGCCGCTCTAAAATTCCCTAGTAATGCAAATAGGACCACAATGACTAATACTGCGCCTTCAAAGAGGTTCTTTTTAACGGTATTAATGGTTTTATCAACCAGACTGGTACGATCATAAACAGCCTCAGCTATGATGCCTTGTGGTAGACTTTTATTGACTTCAATCAGTTTATCAGCCACTTTTTTAGCCACCACTCGGCTATTTTCGCCTATCAGCATAAAGGCCGTTCCTAGAACCGTTTCTACTCCGTTCTGGGTCGCTGCGCCTGTGCGAAGTTGTTTGCCATAAAACACATCGGCGACATCGCGAACACGAACGGGGGCATCGTCTCGTTTAGTGATCACAACATTACGAATATCATTCAGATTTCTCAGTTGACCCGGGGAGCGTACTAACCATTGCTCACCATGACGTTCAATATAGCCTGCACCTGCATTGAGGTTATTACGTTCTAATGCTTGAATAACATCATTTAAAGTCACTTTGAATGCTAATAACTTACTGGGATCCGGTGCGACTTGATATTCACGTTCATAACCCCCAATGCTGTTAATCTCTGTGATCCCAGGAATATTGACCAGTTGAGGGCGAATAATCCAATCTTGAATAGTACGAAGATCTTCAGTGTTATAAGTGCTGCCATCGGTTTTGACTGCCCCTGCCTTGGCACGAACAGCATAGGTAAATATTTCGCCAAGGCCACTGGCTATGGGGCCTAACACAGGTTCTACAGCGGCAGGAAGTGCACTTCTTATGCCTTGTAAGCGTTCACTGATCTGTTGTCTAGCCCAATAAAGATCTGTGCCTTCTTTAAAGATGACGGTCACTTGAGAAAGTCCATATTTACTGATTGACCGTGTATAATCTAAATTTGGAATACCTGCCATCGCATTTTCGACAATATAAGTGATCCTTTGCTCGGTTTCTAAAGGTGAGTAGCCATCCGCTGCGGTATTGATCTGTACTTGAATATTGGTGATGTCGGGAACGGCATCGATGGGTAACTTCAGAGTATTATAGAGACCAAAAGCCGCGACTAACAATGTCATGCCTAAAATAAGGTAACGTCGCTGCAATGCGAAGCTGATTATTGCATTTATCATATAATCGAGTTCCTAGTGTTGATGCTTAGCAGCGTTCTTTTGAATATCGGCTTTGATCAAAAAACTGTTTTTTGAAACGTATTCAACACCAGCGTCGAGACCTTCAAGCACTTCTATATATTGACCATCACTTTCTCCGAGTTTAAGCATACGTGCTTCAAAAGTATTACCATATTTAGCAAAGACAACAGGTTGATTTTGAAAAGTTTGTATAGCTTCGTTTCTGACGGCAATGGGAACATTTTTTGTCGCTGTTTCAATTTCTGCTTTAATGTGCATTCCCGGACGCCAGTCTCCTTCTTTGTTATCAATAATGGCGCGAGCTCTGGCGATATGCCCGCCAGTCATTAAAGGCGATATGTAGCTAATTTCTGTTGTGACTTTATCTTCATTGTGATTATCGAGTACCTTGATGGGAAGGCCGACTTTCAGTTTGTCCATTTGAGAAGGAAAAACCGAAAGATCAACCCAAACGGATGACAGATCGCTAATGCGCACGACAGGGGCGTTATTTGTGTGATCACCTTTATTCAGGTATAGCTCAGTGACTTGGCCATTGGCAGGGCTCTTGATATTGTAAACACTGAGGGTGTCGCTATTGGTAATGCTTGCGATGATTTGCCCTTTTTTTACGTGATCGCCAATGCTGACATAGAGTTTATCGACAATACCGGCATAAGGGGCGTTAACATTAAAAAGCTGATGGGTAATGGGAGTAATAATACCAAATACTTGCTCGGTAAAAATCAGTTGCTGCGGGCCCGCCTTTTGGGTTTGAACATTTGATAAGGTCAATAGTCTGTTACTGATCTCTGTTCTTCCTTCAAAACTGTCGTACTGCCACTTAAAGTCTTGCTCTTGATAGGTTCCATTGACATGGATGACAAAAGAATGAGGTTCTGCCACGGCTTCTTGGCTTACAAGGTAGTCTTTTTCAGGAATAAAAGTCAGCTTATTTTGTTTTCCACCAAGGCGAGTTAATTGCACATTAACATTCACATCGTTTGGATCAATCGCTTTACCCGATTGGTAAGCATAAATGCGCATTTCCGGTACCATACCCGCTTCATAAAGGGTGATTTCAATTTCAAATTCCCCTGTTTGAAGCAATTTGCCCCCATGGGGGCCTGTTGTTTCTTCATGCTCATCATGATTACCACTGGCGATACTGATATTGGAAAAGACAAGCATTGCCATAAACAGAGTGCTCAAGAAGGCCAGAAATGACTTACGTTGCAGATTTAAAAGAGAATATGACATTATTTCGTCTCCAAAGCGTCAGCAGAGGGGTTAAGTGTTGCTGGAATGGCTTGTCCGGTAATACGTGCAAGTTCAAGTCGTTGTAGATATACCGCCGTTTGGGCTTCGATGATCTCACGTTCGATAGCGAACCATTCTTTTTGAGCATCGACTAATTGCAACACTGAGGCATGCCCCGTTTTATAAGCCGTTTGAGTGTCAAATAATAATTGTTTCGCTAGGGGGCGCAGGGTTTGCTTTAATCTCATGACTTGTTTGGCGTTGTTCATCATGGCTTGGTGAATTTCCAGTAAGCTTAATCGCAGCTGCTCTCGTAAGAGTTTTTGTTGTTGAAAGACTTTATCTTGCTCGATTTTTGTTGCGAGTATATTGCCTTGATTAGGATTGGTGAAATTCAGTGGCATGGAAAAAGAAAAGACTAAGGCAGTATCATTTTCATCTTCAAAACGGCGTATTCCCATGCCGAGATTGATATCGTATTGCCCTTTTGCTTCTTCGAGTCGTCTTTTGGCTGCCATGACGCGCTCTACACTGAGCAACTGCACATATTCAGGTGCTGTTTCTATTGCATTGAGAACATCGGCTTTACTGGGGTAGGTTGTGGGTAATTCAAGTCCTCCTTGCGCATAACTAAAAGTAGCGTCTTTTGCCCACATTGATGCGAGCCCTTGTTTTGCAACATTTATCATAGCTTGTAAGTTTTGCAATTCTATTTTTGAATGAGCCAGCTCTAGGCTCATTTTTGAGACATCAGCTTGCAAAATATTACCGGCTTTTGCGCGACGTTTGATTGTTTTCAGTGCTTTTGTTTCAAACTCAATACGCTTGTTATTCCATTCTTTCAGTGCTTGTAAGCGCAATAATTGATAAAAACGACGTGTGGCTTCTGATAGTACAGTGAGACGCTGGATTTCATATTGGCTAATTTGTTGTTGTTTGTTACTGACGGCAAGATCGATGCGTCGTTGTCTTTTGTCACCTAATTCAATGAGTTGACTCAGGACTAAGGTTGTTTCAGTACTATCGATCCCTTGTACCTCACCCGTTCCTAGGACATTATCAATAGCAAGAGATAATTCGGGATTCGGCGTGATCCCGGCTTGCAGTATTTGCGCTTCTTCTACTCGAAGATCGTAAGGGAAGGTTTGCAGTTGACTGTTATGTAATAAAGTTTGTTCCATCACCCAAGGTAAGCTGATGGGGGCTTGCTCATAGGCTTTAGCTGAATTGCTGGCGACGAGTATTATGAGTGCACTGATTATTGTTATTGTCAGTATGCGTAGGCATAAAGACAATAACATGGGGTTATTCTTCTTCACAGGATATGACTCCAGTTTTGAATATATAAAAGGTACTGATAAATATCACTTTAATAATTAAATGATACTTATTTAGTTAAATTTTGTTTGAGTGTGACTATATCGACAATGAAGAATGAGGAGGGCGAACAGGAGGCGCGTAATGGCAGGTCTGATAACTTAATAGGGGCAAAGCAATACCATGACTTTTTGGCAGACTATCTATGGTGTTGATATTGACAGGGGGGTGACATGAAGTGTGTGAATGAAAGTCATGTTCGTGATCATCACCAGTACTTAAATCACTTAAATTGATATTGAGAGTATTACTGTCATGAAAATGGCATTTTGTTATATTGAACTGATGGCCATTTGCTGGATATTGAGTATGGGCAGAGACGCAGCTTGCAAAAAATTGGCACACAAATATCAAAAACACTAAAGTAAGTGTTAACTTCGATGTCGCTTGGCGATGTGAAGTTTTTCTGTGATGCACAATACCAAATTCCTGCTAAATAACGATTTAGAATCAAAATATCAAGTGGTTGTGGCTATTTGTGCTTCTATACTCATCTTGCCGGACTGCGAGTGGATCTTGCACAATCAAACCATTGTCAAACCTCTTAGCCAAACCTTAGTGGTACCGATTTAGCCAAACTTTAGTGGTACCGATTTGAAAACGAGTCAAACCTATTTGGAAAGGCAGTCTAACATGAAAAATACGAATACGACAAAGGTAAAAGATAAAGCAAAGTAAATTCATTTTCTCTGATATTATCGTCCTGACTTGTGTTATTTGTTGCGCTTAAACGGTTTAGTTTTTCTTGCTTTTTAAAGTATTTTTTGAAAATTGATAATGGTCGTTTTTTTTGGAAGAGAACTGAGTCTTTACTCTATAATATCGACGCCTTCATTCGATACTATGAGGTCTTGTATGCCGATTCACTTATCAACCGTTCCTGAAAATATTCATTTAACCTCTGTGGCAGATATCCATAAATTTAGTTATCAAGACATTGTCGATGCGGGGATCATTAAATTAAATAATACGGAATACCATGTCCGTGAGTTAGATAATGATATTTTTTTGACTAAAGGCAATAGTGGTGTCATAGGTAATTTGTGTACAAGCATGTCAAAGTCAGTTTCTGAAGAAATATCGGTATTAGCAGGCTTTTTTTCCCGCTGTGTGACCCCTGGTGCGAATTACTTTCAAACCGTTGAAAATCAATTGAGCGACCTTATTCAACTTAAAAACCCAACGAAAGAAAAACATCTGACGGATAGTTATAATGTTAAACATTTAAATGGGGCTAATCGCGATGTTTATTTAACGCCAACAGGCCAAGGCTTTAAAGTCGGTAAAGGTGATAATGCAGTCAAAGATAAAGAGATGGATCGCCGCAGTCAATTGTTGAACGAGATTTATTCTAATCCTAAGTTTTATGACGGAAAATACGCTAAATATGCCAATATGGGCAGCTTAAAGTTAACCACAGAGAATGGTAAAGAAAAAATTGCCACTAGTTTTCAGGTAATTAAAGAGGCGATTCCATTAACGTTTAAAAAATTGGATGACGGAGTGTCTAACGAAGCTGGAACCTATGAAAAAATTCCGCAATCGGCCATTGATGAACTCGTTAAAGCAGGCTATAACCCCTGGGATGTGAAGCCAGATAATTTTGTTAAAATTAAAAATGAAACGAACGGTTGGGATTATTTACCTATTGATGCTAAATTTATTGGTCGCACCGAAGAAGGCCGTGATACCAGCCAACCTATGAGCCCAAGAACTCGCCAAGTCAATCAATTACAAAGCGAGGCGAAAAGTCAATTTGATTTTGGTGGTATGTATATTGATAAATTAGCTTAAAGCCATACGTCCAACATGGAGATATGACTTTTTAAGCATTGGCCCCTCGAATAAGGGGCTTAAGCCTAGCGTTATTTTCTATTGGTGAGTTTAGGAATAATGCAATAGCTGTTATTATTGCGTTATTCCATTTTTTGTTAAGTTATTCATGTCAGATAGCCAGCCTTCTATTCCATCACAAAGCGACTACTCTCAAGTTGATCCTCTTTTACTTTCTCGTTTGGCACAACAAATCAAAGCGTGGGGGAAAGCGTTAGGCTTTGCTCAAGTGGGGATTTGTGATACTGATTTAAAAAGCGAAGAGCCAAAATTACAAGCTTGGCTGGATAAAGGCTATCATGGCGAAATGGCCTATATGGCGACTCATGGTATGATGAGAGCAAGGCCTCATGAGTTACATACTGGCACTGTTAGAGTGATTTCTGCCAGAATGAATTATTTACCGGCTGATGCAGGTTTTGCTTATAATTTAAAAGATTCGAATTTAGGCTACATTTCTCGCTATGCGGGTGGGCGTGATTATCATAAGCTTATTCGAAATCGACTCAAAAAACTGGGCCAACAAATAGAGGCTGAGCTGATTAATTTAGGTTTGCACAAGCCCAATTTTCGCCCTTTTGTGGATTCAGCCCCAGTATTAGAGCGCCCTCTGGCCGAAAAAGCTGGCTTGGGCTGGACCGGAAAGCATTCGCTCATTCTCAATAAAGAGGCTGGAAGCTGGTTTTTTTTAGGTGAGTTGTTAATTGATTTACCTTTGCCCGTGGATATTCCGATTGCTGAAGGCTGTAATACCTGTGTTGCCTGTATTAAATCTTGCCCAACTAATGCCATTGTAGCTCCGTATGAAGTGGATGGTCGCCGTTGTATTTCTTATTTGACCATTGAATTGCAAGGCGCTATTCCTGTTGAGTTTAGACCCTTAATGGGTAATCGCATTTACGGCTGTGATGATTGTCAGCTTGTTTGCCCTGTTAATGCCGCAGCGCCGCTAACGATGGAGGCTGATTTTCAAACACGCAATCCCCTTAAGCAACCTGAATTACTCAACTTATTTACTTGGAGTGAAGCGAGCTTTTTAAAACTCACGGAAGGCAGTGCTATTCGGCGTATTGGCCATAAACGTTGGCTGAGAAATATTGCCATTGCTTTGGGTAACGCACCTGCTAGTGAGGCAATAGTGCAAGCGCTGCTTGAGAGAAAAAGCAGTGATGAAGTGGATGAGATGGTGATTGAACATATCGATTGGGCGTTGGAGCAACAATTGATGAAATTAAATGAAACCTCAAATGTACTCACTATTAATCGAAAAACTCAAAGGGTCATTCGCAGTGTTGAAAAAGGCTTACCTAGAGATGCCTAGATAGGCCTTTTTCGCTATTGGAGAACGGGATAAAAATGGCGTGTTATAAGGGAGAATGGAGTTTCTCGTCCCAATATTCAGCGGCTTCGGTTAACTGTTCAATGATCTGCATGGCGTAATTTTGAGGCTTGCCTGATAGCTGAAAGCTTTGATAAACCGTGATTTTACGAGTGCCTTCTAATATGCCGATACCCATATCATTTCTAAAAGGTCCCATGGCTTGTGTGGCAAATTCAGTCCAAAAATGACTATCAAGCATGTCGTTAACTTCATGTCGAGTCATGACGGACAAGTGTAGACTCATGTTATCGAGATCGCGATAAGCAGAAAGGAACAAACCTTGCTCTTCGTTTTCTTTGGTTAATGCACAGCTAAATATATTGCTTTGATCAAATTCTATGTTAACGCCTAGGCCTGACAGTGCAGATGAGAAAATATCCATAGAACACTCTTAACTTGATAATTAATAGCATTATTATCGACAGTTTTGTGGCTATTACTATCAAAAATATGAGCAATTATCAGTATTTGATCACAGTAAACTAAAGTATCAGGCGTGAATTTATAACTAGATGTTTTTAAATTAGAAAATGTTCATTTTTTTTATAAAAGATTGTTTATTTACATAACTTTAATGATAGAGGTCTTGGCTATGGGGAAGGAAAGAAAAGACTAAGAGCACCATTAATGGTAACTCTTAGTCAGCGACAAGTAACAAATTTTAGTTAATTTGTGGGTCTAACTCGCCAGCTTGGTAGGCTTTGTACATAGCTTGCAAGGAGAGCGGCTTAATTTTCGAGCCCATACCTGCACTGCCAAAGGCTTGATAGCGTTCGCTACAGATAGCTGCCATGGCATCCATTGACGCTTTTAAGAATTTACGGGGATCAAACTCACTGGGGTTTTCGGCTAAAAATTGGCGTATCGCGCCGGTTGAGGCTAAACGTAGATCCGTATCCACATTGACTTTGCGCACACCGTGTTTGATGCCTTCAACAATCTCTTCTAATGGCACGCCATAAGTTTCTGGAATGGCGCCACCATACTGGTTAATGATTTCTAACCATTCTTGGGGGACAGATGAGGAACCGTGCATGACCAGATGAGTATTAGGAATACGGGCGTGGATTTCTTTAATGCGATCGATTCTAAGTACATCACCGGTTGGTTTACGGCTGAATTTATAGGCTCCGTGGCTGGTACCAATGGCAATGGCTAGAGCATCAACATGGGTATCGGCAACAAAACGAGCCGCTTCTTCAGGAGTGGTCAACATTTGGTCTTCGCTTAATGTGCCTGTCGCGCCGATACCATCTTCTTCACCAGCTTGACCTGTCTCTAAACTGCCCAAACAACCGATTTCACCTTCAACGGATACGCCACAAGCATGAGCGAAAGCTACGGTTTTACGAGTGACCTCGACGTTGTATTCATAAGATGACGGGGTTTTGCCATCAGACATTAACGAGCCGTCCATCATGACTGAAGACATGCCAAGTTGAATGGAGCGCTGACACACATCGGGGTGAGTACCGTGATCTTGGTGAATACAGACTGGAATATCAGGGTATTGCTCTAGGGCCGCTGTCATTAGGTATTTTAAAAATTGCGGTCTTGCGTATTTACGAGCGCCTGCTGATGCTTGCACTATGACAGGACTGTCACAGGCTTCAGCCGCTTGCATGATGGCACGCATTTGTTCTAAGTTGTTAACGTTAAAGGCGGGTACGCCATATCCGTGTTCTGCTGCATGATCTAACATTTGACGCAAAGAGATTAAAGCCATTGTTTACTCCAAGTTGTAGGGTGACAGAGGTTATCGCGATGTCCGCTATCGTGATAGCTAAGTCATTTGGATATTAAAATTGTCTATTGAGGTCTTTTTTCTTTAACACTTTTTAGCACTGTATGCCAGTTTGCACTCAGGTAGTGAGTGGTCCCACTTATCACTGAGTGCGATTTTTTAATTATAGGTTTGACTCTTTATTTGCCACGGCTTTCTAGCATGGCAACGGCGGGCAACTCTTTACCTTCTAAAAATTCAAGAAAAGCACCGCCACCTGTTGAAATATAAGAGACTTTATCGGCAATATTATATTTATCAACAGCGGCAAGTGTATCACCACCACCGGCAATGGAAAATGCTTTTGACTCTGCAATGGCTTTGGCAATGCGCTCGGTACCTTGACCGAATTGATCAAATTCAAACACACCCACAGGTCCGTTCCATACAACAGTGCCAGCTTTGCTGATGATATCGCTCAGCACTTCGCTGCTGTCAGGACCAATATCAAAGATCATGTCTTCATTGTTGACATGGGTTACTTTTTTTAATGTCGCGCTGGCACTAGGACTGAACTCATTGGCCACTACGACATCTGTCGGCACTGGAATGTTGCCGCCTCGGCTCTGTGCATTTTTGACTAAACGTTTAGCTTCATCGACTAAATCGGCTTCAAATAGGGATTTTCCAACATCGTGACCCGCTGCCGCGATAAAGGTATTGGCAATGCCCCCGCCGACAACCAGTTGATCGACAATGCCAGACAGACTTTCTAATACTGTGAGCTTAGTAGAGACTTTTGAGCCTCCGACAATGGCGACCATAGGGCGAGCCGGATTGTTGAGTGCTTTACCAAGGGCATCGAGTTCTCCTGCGAGCAGTGGGCCTGCACAAGCAATGGGGGCATGTAAGCCTACGCCATGGGTTGAAGCTTGAGCGCGATGGGCAGTACCAAAGGCATCCATGACATAAACATCACATAATGCCGCCATTTTTTTAGCCAATACTTCGTCGTTACTTTTCTCGCCTACATTAAAGCGCACATTTTCAAATACGACCACTTCGCCGACCTTAGCATCAACACCTTCTAAGTATTCAGTGGCTAAATGCACTGGGCAGTCGAGTGCTTCATTTAAATAGTCGACAACAGGTTGCATAGAAAACTTTGCATCGAACTCCCCTTCGGTTGGGCGGCCAAGATGAGACATCACCATGACTGCGGCGCCTTTTTCAAGGGCCAGTTTAATTGTGGGTAAGGCGGCGCGAAGGCGGGCGTCACTGGTGACTTTACCGTCACTGACAGGCACGTTGAGATCTTCTCGAATGAGTACACGTTTAGACTGAAGATCTAACTCACTCATATTAATAATAGCCATTTGTAAGCTTCCTTTAAGGTTTAAAAAATAATTTAATTCTGTTGAATTTGGGCTGCACGTTTGGCGTCTATCATGGCTAAACTGGTATCGAGCATTCGATTGGCAAAGCCCCACTCGTTATCACACCAAAGCAATAGTTTGACTAAGTGACCGTCACTGACACGGGTTTGAGTGCCATCCACGATACTGGAACGGGGGTCGTGATTAAAATCACAGGAAACCAGAGGTTCATTGGTGTACCCGACAATACCGTTAAATTGCCCCATGGTGGCATCGCGTAATACACCATTAATGGTATCAATATCGACACGCTTTTTTAGCGTTAATGATAAGTCGATGGCGGTGACATTGATGGTGGGCACACGTACTGAAATGGCTTCAAACTTGTTTTTCATATGGGGCAAAATACGCTCTATCCCTCGAGCTAATTTAGTGTCCACAGGTATAATGGATTGGCCAGCGGCACGAGTTCGGCGTAGATCGTCATGGTAAGCATCGATGACTTGTTGATCATTCATCGATGAATGTATGGTGGTGATCGCGCCACTTTTCACCACAAAATGCTTATCGAGTACATCGATGACCGGAATAACACAATTGGTGGTGCAAGAAGCATTTGATATTATGGTGTGACTGGCTTTGAGTACCTGCTCATTGACCCCATAAATAATGGTGGCATCAACATCATTACTGGCAGGTTGACTAATGAGAACTTGTTTTGCGCCCGCTTGAATATGGGCTAAGCATGCTTGTCTATCGCCTAATACTCCGGTTGCTTCATAAACAATGTCAATATTTAAGGCTTTCCAAGGAAGCTTGCTGGCGTCTTCTTCGTTTAATAAACGAATACTGTCATCACCGATAAACATATGATCTTTTTGTAATTTTACTTGGGTTTGAAAACGACCATGAGTGGTATCGTATTGGGTTAAATGAACCATGGCTTCCGGTTTAGCCAACTCATTAATGGCGACAATTTGAATTTTATCGCGTTTATCCGATTCATAAACAGCACGAAGAATAGAGCGTCCTATACGGCCATAGCCATTGATTGCGACTCGGATCATGATGCTTTGTTACCTCTAATCTTAATGTGGTGTGCTGCGTGAGTATATCAATGTTTTATCGATAAAATAACGGCCTACCCTAAGGTAAGCCGTTATTTATTTGCCATTGATTTAAGATGTTAACAAAGCCTGTTGCCGTAACATGCTTAAATCACATTGCGCCATAGTGCTAAAACTAGTGTTAAAGTAACTCTTTAGCGGCGGCAACAACTTTTTCGACGGTAAAACCAAACATGTCAAACAGCTGGTTAGCAGGTGCTGACTCGCCAAAAGTCGTCATACCTATGATACGACCATTTAGACCAACATACTTATACCAATAATCTGCAATGCCCGCTTCAACAGCCACACGGCTGGTCACATTGCTTGGTAAGACAGACTCTTTATAAGCCGCATCTTGCTTGTCAAACACATCGGTTGCAGGAAGGGAGACAACACGTGCTTTATGACCTTCGCTTGCTAACTCTGCTTGTGCTTTAACGGCAAGTTCAACTTCAGAGCCTGTTGCAATTAAGATCACATCAGGTGTGCCTTCACAATCGACTAAGGTATAGCCACCTTTAGCGACGTTAGCAAGTTGCTCATCTGTACGGGCTTGCTGGGTCAAATTTTGACGAGAGAAAATTAATGATGTTGGACCATCATTACGCTCGATGGCATATTTCCAAGCAACGGCTGACTCGACTTGGTCACAAGGACGCCAAGTGCTCATGTTGGGTGTTAAACGTAAGGATGCCATTTGCTCAACAGGTTGGTGAGTTGGACCATCTTCACCTAGGCCAATAGAGTCATGGGTATAAACGAAAATAGAACGTTGCTTCATGATCGCGGCCATACGTAGTGCGTTACGAGCATACTCCATAAACATTAGGAAGGTTGCGCCATAGGGTACGAAACCGCCATGTAGAGCAATACCGTTCATAATGGCTGACATACCGAATTCACGGACACCATAATGGATGTAGTTACCCGATGCATCATCTAATGTTAGCGGCTGAGAGCCTGAATACATAGTCAAGTTAGACGGTGCTAAATCGGCACTACCGCCCATAAATTCTGGTAACATTTTGCCATAAGCTTCAAGTGCATTTTGCGAAGCTTTACGAGAAGCAATATTAGCAGGATTCGCTTGTAACTCTTTAATATAGGCAGCAGAATCTGCAGCGAAGTTTGCAGGAAGCTCACCTAATGTACGACGTTTAAATTCTGCAGCTAGTTCTGGGTAGGCTGCGCTATAAGCGGCAAACTTTTCATTCCAAGCTTGTTCTGCAGCAAGGCCGGCTTCTTTTGCATTCCACTGTGCATAAATGTCAGCAGGAATTTCAAAAGGAGCGTGTTTCCAACCCAAGAATTCACGGGCTGCAGCAATTTCTGCATCACCAAGCGGGGCACCGTGACAATCATGGCTACCACCTTTGTTAGGTGAGCCGTAACCGATAATCGTTTTACAGCATAATAAGCTTGGGCGAGGATCGTTTTTAGCCGCTTCAATTGCCGCATTGATTGCATCGCTGTCATGGCCATCAACGCCAGCAATAACATGCCAACCGTAGGCTTCAAAACGTTTTACGGTATCATCAGTAAACCAGCCTTCAACCTCACCGTCGATAGAAATACCATTGTCATCCCAAAAGGCGATAAGCTTGCCAAGGCCTAAGGTGCCCGCTAATGAGCAGGCTTCATGTGAAATCCCTTCCATTAAACAACCGTCACCCATGAAAGCATAAGTGAAGTGATCAACGACCTTATGGCCTTCACGGTTAAATTGTGCACCTAATGCGCGTTCAGCGATGGCCATGCCGACAGCATTAGTGATCCCTTGCCCTAAAGGACCTGTTGTGGTTTCAATACCTGGCGCATAACCGTATTCTGGGTGACCTGGTGTACGAGAATGGAGTTGACGGAACTGCTTTAAATCTTCGATGTTTAAATCATAACCCGCAAGATGAAGTAACGAGTAATGTAACATAGAGCCATGACCGTTAGATAAAACAAAGCGGTCACGGTTTGCCCATTCTGGGTTAGCAGGGTTATGGCTGAGGTGATCACGCCATAAAACTTCAGCAATATCAGCCATGCCCATAGGTGCGCCTGGATGACCAGAGTTTGCTTTTTGAACGGCGTCCATGCTGAGTGCGCGGATAGCGTTTGCGAGTTCTTTACGAGATGACATGCTCTCTCCTGCTTATGATTGAGGTGTAGTCTGCAATTATGGAGGCATATTTTCCCTCACTAATCGCGTTGAAGCAAATAAAATTCGTTAACAATGCGGCTTTATTCGAGTCTATCTTATGAAAAAAGTGATGAATTACTTATAAATTATGCAAATACAATGAGTTGTTTAATTACCTATGGTGGAATTGATTGAATCAATTGAAATATTTTATTAACAAATATGAGAGCGAATGCGTGCTTTTTCATATTATTTTGTTTGAAGGTGAGAGGGGGAAGTTAAAGAAAGGGAGGGGAATTGACTTTTAGGCTTGCTTTTCTTCAGTTAAATTTATAGCGCACCAGTGATATAGCAATAAAGAGTAAAAAGAAAAAAGAAGCGAACATAGCGCTTAAGGTGAATGCTTCATTTGATAACATCAGATTGGCTTGAGCTAAACTGTATAAGCTGGATACAAAGGCAAAAGAAAAAGTTAACAGGGCGGAGGCCATTCCTTGCCCGAGTTTGATATTCGCCATGGCGTAGCTACTTGACATGGGATTTAAAAATCCGATGGTGAAACTGATGATATACAGCGCGATAACACTTAGAAGAAAATGTGTTTCTGAGTAGAATAATAAGCCGCTGCCACACAAAAAAGTCGCCACAAATAAGAGGCGAACTAAAGGTAAATTGTCTAAGTTGATGAGTTTTCGAAAAGTAAAAATGCCAATAATGTATACGGCACTTAATCCTAAAATGATTTCATTCATCTCATTATAATTTAACATTCTGGTTTGACTTAATATACTATGGACATTTCCCATAATGGTTTGCATAAAAACGGCATAGCCGACCCCTGTCGATAGCGTATTAAGAATAAAGCTTTTTTGCGAGAGGCAATGCCACAATGTTTTCTTTATATTACGTATTAATAATAATTGCTGGCGATCATTTTTTAAAATGATCTGTGACACTATGAGCAAGGTAAGCTCGATGATAAACATACAATAATAAGCATAACGCCAATCGAAGAAAGCCATACCTCTAGCCAAAATAGAGGCTAATATTGGCGCTAGAATGACGCATATGGATATTTTTGACGTAAAAATTTTGATGGCTTTAGGGTTATTCGTGTGACGTAAAAGAAGGGCTCGTCCAATGGGAGAGTAACAACCTGTGCCAGCACCAATTAAGGTACAACCAAGATAAAATACGGTGATATCATGAGTATTTGCAAGCAATAACAAGCCAAATAATGAGGTTATTTGAGCAAATTTTAGTGTGGTATAGGCGCCAAAAATATCCGATAGAATGCTAAATAGAATGGCTGAAAGAGAAAATAGAAAAAAGAGTAAACTCATGCCTAAGTGAATTTGACTGACATGGACTTGTAATGAGTCAGCGATGGTATCAATCAATGGAATGGATAACATTAAGGTCATGTAGCTAATTAAAGATAAGCCATAGGCCAGCAAGTTAAAGGGGGAGCTTTGAATGATTTTCAAGTTGACTCTGACCTATCGAAGCATAAATAACCGTTAATCTAAGTATAGAAAAAGACGCTGACAACTTAATGAATAGTGTGTTTTTTAGCCTAAAAAGTTGAAGTGCATTTGATGGGGTCATTATTTTTAGGCATCAAATATCAGTGTGTTAGTTTGCCTTTGTTATTATATTAGCGTCATAAGTGAATGTTTAATGTGTCTGATTTTAAAGGTTTTTGTTGTTTTTCTTTATTGTTTTTATTAAAAAAATTTATGTGTTCAATGGACAAATTTTAACGTTGAAGGCTATTAACCGCTGCGATTTTCTACTAAGATAGACGTCTAGATGTAGATACTTCTACACATTCAAATTGTAATTATACGGGATTATTCATCATGGCAAAGCATTTGTTCACCTCTGAGTCGGTTTCAGAAGGTCATCCTGATAAAATCGCCGATCAGATTTCTGATGCGGTTCTAGACGCTATTTTAGAGCAAGATCCAAAAGCACGTGTCGCTTGTGAAACTTATGTCAAAACTGGCATGGTGATGGTTGGCGGTGAAGTCACGACATCGGCATGGGTTGATATAGAAGAAATTACGCGTAAAACCGTTCGAGATATCGGTTATGTTCACTCGGATATGGGATTTGATGCTGATTCATGTGCAGTGTTAAATGCGATAGGTAAACAGTCTCCAGATATTAACCAAGGTGTTGATCGCGCCGATCCCAAAGCTCAAGGTGCTGGAGATCAAGGGCTTATGTTTGGCTATGCCAGTAACGAAACCGATGTGTTGATGCCTGCACCTGTCACATATGCACATAAACTGGTTAAGCGTCAATCAGAAGTGCGTAAAGATGGCACGCTACCTTGGCTACGTCCAGATGCAAAGAGCCAAGTGACATTTGCTTATGATAATAACGGTAAGATTGAAGGTATCGATGCCATCGTATTATCGACTCAGCATTGTGACACTGTGAGCCAAGCTGATTTGATTGAAGGTGTAATGGAAACCATTATTAAGCCTGTGTTGCCCGCGCAATGGTTAAACCGTGACACTAAATATTTTATTAACCCTACGGGCCGCTTTGTGATTGGTGGACCCGTTGGCGATTGTGGCTTAACCGGCCGAAAAATTATTGTCGATACATATGGTGGCATGGCAAGACATGGTGGCGGTGCGTTTTCGGGTAAAGATCCTTCTAAAGTGGATCGCAGTGCAGCATACGCTGCTCGATATGTGGCGAAAAATATTGTTGCAGCTGGTCTGGCTGAACGTTGTGAATTACAAGTGTCTTATGCGATTGGCGTGGCAGAGCCGACTTCAATCAGTATTGAAACCTTTGGTACGGAAAAGGTCTCTCATGACACTTTGATTGGGTTAGTGCGCCAACATTTTGATTTACGTCCTTATGGATTGACAGAGATGTTAAATTTAGCTCGCCCAATTTATCAAGCAACGGCGGCTTATGGCCACTTTGGCCGTAGTGAATTCCCTTGGGAGCAAACGGATAAAGCAGATGTATTGCGCAGCGATGCGGGCCTTTAAACTAGATTAATATCTAGTGATGCTTTTTATTAATCAACAAACCGCCTCTTGGCGGTTTTTTTATAACTTAGGTAAAAAATGGATATTAATCAATTGCAGCTAAATTGGTTAGTCATGGATAATCGACGAGAAGTCAAAGCTTTCTATCGTCAATTTATGCCTTATGCAAGACTGAAGCGTAAAGAAGCGATAGCAGTACTTCAATTAAGTACCACACAAATAGTGGCGAGTGTTCGCTTTAGACCAATAGGGGAAATATTGCTTTTGACAGGGTTACTTGTCGATCCGGCTTTTCAAGGTATGGGACTGGCAAAGCTGATAGTCAATAAAACCTGTTCTCAACTGGAGGAAAAGCCGATTTATTTATTCACTGAAGCTCCCTTAGTGAGTTTTTATCAGTGCAATGGCTTTGTGCAAATTCAGCAAGGCCCAAATGATATAATGCAACTTTTATTAAAATATCAAAAACAAGGAAAACCCTTGCTTTTGATGCAATACGCCAATCATTGAAGCATCACGGATATAGGGCTTAATCTTTTGTGTGACTCAATAGCAAATAATAGTCACGGTCTTCAAAGGTGAAAAAATCGATGACTTGCATTGCGGCCTTTTGAGTATGGGCAGCAAAAGAGCGTTCATTTTCATCAGAAATAAAAGTGATCATATAGGGATATTTTATAGCGACTTGTTGTTTTATTTGACTGACTAACCGATTAAATAAGCCTTGCCCTCGATAATCTGGATGGATCCAAATCGGGCCATATTGGCAGGTATTGTGTTTTGATAGCCCAATAGCTTCAAGTTCAATACCTTGCATTCTTCGTAACAAGACTTGATAAATTGGCCCACTCTCAAAGAAAGCCCAACTACCAGCAATAACATAAGCTATGATTCGGCTGTTTACTTCTGCAACCCATAGGTATTCTTTTTCAATGAGTAATGCCAGTTCATTGTGATTGAAGCTTTGTCCTTGCAGCTTATTTGTCTGATTTTGATATAATTCATCTTGTTGGTATGTTTGTTCTAGCTGTGCTAACGCGCCAATGTCTTTAGCATGAGCGGCTCTGATTTCCATAGTGTTCTCAATCGTACTTTTTAGCGATCATACCGTATTTAGGCTTGTATTTGGGGGCGTATCTTTAAACAAATTAACTTTATCTTACTGATTTTTCCGTTATAATTATTAAAATTCAATTAAATTAATAGCTTTGAGAGCAAATATGATGACTTTAAGATGGATCATCGTCAGTGCTGTACTACTGCTTACTGGTTGCCAATCGACAGGAGTGACAGTTGATAGCCAGCTTAAACTGGAAGGGACATGGCACATTGAGGAAATCAATGGTCAATCGGTTGTCAATTACAGTCCAGCTCAATTGAGTTTTAGCCCAAATGGGGCATTAAGCGGTAATAACAGTTGTAATACCTTCACGGGAAACTATACCTTTATTGATGACGTATTAACCTTATTACCTAAAGCAGGAACAATGAAAGCTTGTGTCGATGCGCTAGAGTCCCAAGAAAAAAATGTCATGGCATTGATGCCCAAAGTGACTCAAGCGAGATTAGTGAAAACGCAATTAATATTACAAAATAAAGAGGGTAAGACCTTATTGATGCTTAAAAGAGTGTCTCATGCACAAGGTGATGATATGTCGATGACACCCAATTAATAAGGAAAGCTTCAGATGCAGATCCGTCAAGCTCAACAAAATGATAAAGCAGCGTTAGTGGTATTTAATCTTGCCATGGCAAAAGAAACAGAAGGTCGAGACTTGAATGTGACACTTCTCTCTCAAGGAGTGAGTCGGTTACTTGAGTCGCCAGAGAAAGGTTTTTATCTTGTCGCAGACATCAAGGGAGAAATCGTAGGCTCTTTGATGGTCACCTTTGAGTGGAGTGATTGGCAAGCAAAAGATTATTATTGGATCCAAAGTGTGTATATTGCGCCTCAATATCGACGTCAAGGGATTTATAGGAAGTTATATCAAGCTGTAAAAGACAGAGCCGAAACTCAAGGTGGTGCGGCAAGTTTTCGCCTCTATGTTGAGCAGCACAATCAAGTGGCTCAGAATACCTATTCTGCATTGGGAATGGCGCAAAGTCATTATTTATTATTTGAAGAATAAAGCATGTCATGTGGAAAATACAGTCATCAATGTGGGTATTGATGACTGTAAAATCGTTATTATTAATTGACTTTATGATGATGCAGTTTTGGATTCCAAGCGAGCGCGAGAAATAAGCATGCAAAGAATACCGATGCTATGAGTAAATAAAAACTCGTGTTCCAGCCAGAGTATTCAATGACTGTGCCCATAATCGCATTGGCGGGAACTGTGCCGACAAAATAGCCAAAGAGACCGGTAAACCCTGCGGCTGTGCCTGCGGCTTTTTTGGGAACTAATTCTAATGCATATAAGCCTATAAGCATAACAGGGCCATAGATAAGAAAACCTAAAGTGGTGAGTGAGGCCATGTAAATCCAAATTTCATGAATGGGGTTAAGCCAATAAACGAGGATGGCGACAAGCATGAGTAATAAGTAAATAATGCCTATTGGCGCTCGTTTACCTTTGAATAATTTATCTGAAAGCCAACCACATAAAATCGTGCCTGGAATGCCTGCATATTCGAACCAAAAGACTGACCAAGCAGCGTCACTATTTGAAAAGCCTTTACCACTGACAAGATAAGTTGGCGCCCAGTCTGCAATGCCGTAGCGTAAAAAGTAAATAAAAGCATTTGCTAGGGCAATAAACCACAAATATTTATTGTTAAGAACGTATTTGAAAAAGATTTCTTTTGCCGAGAACTCTTGTTCAAATTCGTCTTTAGTGACCACGCCGTGATCTTGTTTATATTCTTCTATTGGCGGAAGACCTTCAGATTGTGGCGTATCTCGAACGGTATATAAAATAAAGACAACCAGCAATAACGCAGCGATTGCTGGAAAATAGAATAAGCTCTGCCATTGGCCAAATATCATCATGCCCAGTAAGGCTAACGGGCCAATAAGCCCACCCCCGACATTATGGGCGACATTCCAGATTGAGACGTATGTACCGCGTTCTTGAGGCGAGAACCAATGGACGAGTGTTCTTCCACAAGGTGGCCAACCCATGCCTTGGAACCATCCGTTGAGAAACATTAATATGCCCATAAGGACTAAGCTGTGTAGGGCCCAGCCACTCAGTCCAATGACAAAGTTAATTATGGCAGAAAGAAATAATCCCGCTGCTAGAAAATAGCGAGCGTTAGAGCGATCGGAGACATTACCCATAAAAAACTTACTTAAGCCGTAAGCAAGTGAAATCATCGACAGGACAATACCCAGCTGGGCGGTGGTATAGCCTTCTTGTTGAAGATAGGGGATGGCTAAGCTAAAGTTTTTACGAATCAGATAATAGCCAGCGTAGCCCAGAAAGATCCCTAAAAAGACTTGTCGTCTTAATTTTTTATAGGTGGGATCGATTTCACTTTTAGGACGTTGCTGAATATGTTGAGCGGGCTTAAAAAAACCTATCATAATGTCGTCGTTATCCGCTGTGAGTGAATTTGAAAGCGGACATAGTGTCTAGGATAGTTTTATCTGTCTAGTTTAAATATAAAGTGCTTTCAAGGAGAAACAATTCATACACATGTTCTTACTCCATTAAATTTTATTTATCTAATTATTTTTGTTTAATAAAAATTAAGCTGTGAGTTTTTTTTATTACTTGGTTCTGAAACAAATAGCTCATTTATATGAAACATCAATATACACAAATGTAAAATAGCGAACTTTGAAAATCATTTGATACAAATTTGTTATTTCTTGTCATTCATTAAGTCGTGATGATATTTAAAGCGTTAACTTTTATTTGTTCTTTTTATGGAATAGTGATTTTAAATATTGAATGTGGGCTTTATTTTTTACCTCAAGCGGCAGTTTTTAAATGGATAAATATTATAAATACTATCTTTTATATAAAACAAGGTGTTCTTAATGAGTGAGTAAAAAAGATGTTGAGCATTTGAATGTTTCTGAATGGTTGTTGTATGGTTTTATTTGTGTTTTATTTGTGTTTTATTTTTGTCTTTATTTTGTTTTTGCCATAGTGGGTTTGTAATTTTATGTGATTATTGTTTCTTTTTTGAAAGAGGCGCTTTAATCTTTTGCTTAATAAGTTGATGCTAATATAGTAACTAGCCTTTAGTCACAACTTGATAAGGCTGATTTTAGCAGTATCAGTCGTACACAAGTGTTAGAACTAAGTATTAGAGCTAAGTACTAGAAGGAAGTGCAAGAACAGAGAGAGCACAAGAACAGAGATTAAATAATACAGTCGTTAGTCTATAGAGCGAGTATATAAAATTAATGTATAGAGTAGGGGGCGATGATGGCAGTGTCTTATAAGTTAATCATAATCTGGTGTGGTTTAGTCTGGTTAGTGTGGTTTGATATTGTTAATTTAGTCGGCTTTATTTGATATTACATCCGCTAATATTTTTTGTTTTACTTGTTCTGAGCTGGATTAAATAGAGAATAGGCAAGGTTATAATGCTAGTGGTTAGCATATCCATAATACTGTGGTACTGCTGATACAGCATGAGTAGGCAATAAAGCAGCATAGAAGATGTCGCTAAGAGGCGTTTTGTGGTCGATTGACGTGAAAAATAAACCACAAAGACCAAAGCGAGTGCAGTATGGGTACTGTAATCGAGCCCTAATCTAGGCCAAATGTTCATTATGTTATCTAACCACATGAGCCCATAAATAAAGCCAGTAGACAATAACACTCCTGTGATTGACTGCCTTAAACTCATCCAATCTTTATTCCGTGCGACGTTTATCATGGATACGGTAAAAAATACGCCTAGTAACGGAATATAAGTATCTGCAACAAAGTCCCACTCTTGGTATGTCATGTCTTGATTTCATTATTAAATGGGTCATTGACTTTGTGATTAATGACCCAAGGGTATTGGAAATACGAGTGTCACTAATTACTCATATTTGCTTGCAACATGCGATTTTTTCTATCTTGTTCTTCGTCAAAAGCCGCTTGAATTTCAGCGAGTATAGAATCGACATTTGCCGCTTTGTGATTTTCTTTAAAATGACCTGTTAATTCTGTATTGGGAGTGAGTTTTCCCGATTCAAATAAGGCCCACATTTCTTTTCCATAGCGCGTGTATAAGAGCTCAGGGGCATATTGGCCATAATATTGAGTCATGTTATTCACATCACGTTCCAGCATGCGCTTGGCATTATTATTAGCGGCTGCATCAACGGCTTGAGGAAGATCAATAATGACGGGGCCTGTGTGATCTAACAGCACATTAAATTCAGATAAATCCCCATGAATAAGGCCTGCACACAGCATCAGCTGAACATCTTTCATGAGTTTCTTGTGGTGTGTTTTCGCTTGTTCAGGGGTTAATGTTACGTCATTGAGTCTAGGTGCGACAAAGCCTTGATCATCAGTGATCAGCTCCATTAATAGAACGCCATCAAAGCAGCCATAGGGTTGTGGGACTCTGACACCAGCATAAGAAAGCCGATACAAGGCATCAACTTCAGCGTTTTGCCATGCTTGCTCTTGCTCTTGCTTACCAAATTTGGAGCCTTTTTCCATTGCACGTGCGCGTCGACTATTACGTCCTTTACGCCCCTCGCGGTACTCTACGGCTTTTTTAAAGCTACGTTTATCCACTTCTTTGTAAATTTTAGCGCAACGAACATCATGGCCGCAGCGAACCACATAGACATCAGCTTCTTTGCCGCTCATCAGAGGTCTGAGTACTTCATCCACTAAGCCTTCATCGACGAGTGGTTGTATTCTTTTTGGAATTTTCATTGGGGTCTTATACCCTACTTAGGCAAGAGATGGAACATATAACGGGATTTTATTTTTTATCTAATATCGTCAGGTTAACACAAAAAATAAGGTGATTAGTGTAAAATGATGCAAAATCTGTTTTTACTCATTTAAAAGTAAATCGACATTCCTGTTTGATTCTTTATACCATAAAGCTATAAATATTATTTTTTATATATTTATTAAGTTATAAGAGACGAGGTATATTGGCGGCTTCAAGTAATCAATATCAAGTGAGTAGTAGTTGTGACGAAAACAAGGGACAATAACCTTAAAGGTAAAGTATGGTTAGTCGGTGCAGGCCCTGGTGATGTCGAGCTACTGACACTAAAGGCATATCGTATTTTACAATCTGCTGAAGTGGTTTTGTATGATGCACTTATAAGTAAAGAGATCATGTCTGTGTTACCTGAAACCGCTGAAAAAATCCCTGTTGGCAAACGGGCGGGTAAGCACAGTGTGCCACAAGATAAAATTAATTATATTTTGGTGGAAAAAGGATTAACTGGTAAAAATGTGGTGCGCCTGAAGGGAGGCGATCCTTTCATTTTTGGTCGAGGTGGCGAAGAGTTACAGGCCATTGTTAAGGCTGGGTTGGATTTTGAAGTCATCCCAGGTATTACTGCGGCTAGTGGCACATCGGCTTATGCTGGTATCCCATTGACTCATAGGGATTATGCGCAAGGCGTCACGTTTATGACAGGTCATTGCCAATTAAAAAGTCAACCCATTGATTGGAATTCTTATGCAAATCCTAAGAATACCTTAGTGATTTATATGGGGATTTTAAACGCCGACTTGATCAAACAAGGCTTAATTAATGCTGGAAGAAATCCACAGACGCCAGTGGCGATAGTGTCAAAAGCGACCACATCAGAACAACGCACCTTCATTGGTACCTTAAGTGAATTAGACCGTTTAGCCACCCATTCAGAGTTGGTCATGCCTGCATTAATGATCATTGGTGAAGTCGTGCAGCTTGCAGACACGCTTAATTGGTATCACGCATAGATTATATGCTGTTTGAGTGGGCTATGGTTACTGTTAATCCACAGGTTAGTTGCTTACATGATGGTCGAGCTACGAGCGCTTGAAGAAGCGCTCTAATGGCATGGTGGGGAAGCTTTGAATCGTCAGCAAGTTTTTATGGCGTTAACGGCAACAGAAAGAGAGCAATTGATTGATTTTCTAATGTCTTGGTATTTGAAATAATCTTAAAACAGAAAAAGCCAATATCAATAATGGGTATTGGCTTTTTCGTATGTGTGTTGGAGTTCTTTAGTTAAATCTTATGTAAATTGATTTTTAGCGAGCGAGTGAAATAAGTTAATATAAATGAGATTTATTTCGATTTATGATGTTTTCGTTTTGTAGCTTGTGCTTTTAAAGGGAATTTTTATGTACTTAAGTTGTATTATAGTGTCTATGTTGTTGACCTATCTATATGCTAAATATCAATGTAAACAAGTGGATAATAATGTTGCTGTACATCATGGTTTATCTCAAACGCAACCTATACGTTTTCAAATATCCCATGCTCATATGGGCTGCTATTGGTTCATATATGCATTACGAGCACAATCATTAATCATATTAACTTTTAGCTTTATCGAGATTAAATTAGCGCAACAAGCGGTGTGGGTGATTGGTATTCAAGCAATGATAGGCTGTTTGTTATTTGGGCTATCTTTTATGATTTTAAGAGGGGGGACGCTGGTGTGGTTTTTAGCGACTTTACTGACATGCAACCCTTTTTATTGGCTGAGTAATACTCGTTATTATTTTAAGAATAAACACCTTTTTTCTAATAGAACATAAGGTTATAATTTTATCCTTTAAAGGACATTTTTCACCTTATTTTAACAGTGAACCTTGCTATATTATTACAGGTAACGTATTATTTTTAAACATGTCTGTAAAGGATTGATGAGCATTATGACGTTAGAAGCGATTAAGCGTGCGGCAACGGCTTTAAAAGATAAAAAAAGTGCTGATTCATATACACTTTCACATCAAATTAAAGCGCAAATATTAGCACGGAAAATGTCCAGTGATGAAATCAATCACGTCTATGCAAAAACTAAAATTCAACTCTAACACCTGTATCTCTTTTGACTCTGTCTTTTTCGTTAAGTGAAAGAAGGAAGGAGTGAAAGATTGAAAGGTTCATAAAAAGTGAAATGCGCAATCCCACATCATTGTTCTTGCCTTGTTATGTCTGATCATTTTATATAGTAATGGGAAGACTCTTTAATATTACAGATTAAGCAATAAGAATCATTAATCCCTAGATCCTCGACATAATTAACACATAAGGAGTTGTGTGCTGTGTGGTATCATCGAATTTTTGACGAAATTATTGAAGGTGATGACGACTTTGTCGGTATGATTGCCTATGCCATTTACAAGCAAGAGAAAATTAAATGGATTAACGTTCAGTATGAAAAAACAGGAAGCTATCCTGTCAAAGATGAAATCGATCGTTACTTTCATGATGTAGCCTCAACCCCTGACTCTCTTGCTCGATACCGTCAGCAGGCTGAGGATATCGTGAATAAGTTCACTCAGTTATCCTTATTTGAAGAGCTGGATGAATATAAAAAACAGCTAAGGGACGATCATATCATTAAATCCATCGAAGAGAAGCTCTACAAAGGCAAAGCAAAAACCATTTTTGAAAATGTGATTTCGGGTCTCGTGGGTTCAGGCATTATTGTCATACTGAGTGTGTTTTATTTCCTGTTCGATAAAATGCAAGAAGAAAAAATGAATCAAGCTCCCTCACAATTACCCGCTATTGTAGAAAAATACTTACCCGAAAATTTGAATGAGAGTTCTGATAATTATTTGAATGAGAATAATATAGAGAAGCTAAATGAGCGGAGTTATTAAGTCCTCTTGGGTTTACCTTTTCTCCACAAGCCATTTTATGCCTTGTGGAGAAAAGGTTGGTGAATAGCTATATTTATTGAGATATTTTTTGTATTAATTAGTGGTTAAGTAACTGCTTGTTAAGTAATTGCTTGTTGAAATGTGTCGTAGCACTGTCGCCAAAAATCTTAAAAAAACCTTCATTTGATCGCCCCATAATAAGGTTACCGACTTGACCGACTAAGCGAGCGATAGGATCCCTTGATGCAGCACTTGATTGATAGGACTCAGGATGAAATTGAGTCATTAGAATGGGGGCTGCTTGTGGTGGCTTATAGGTGGCGCCTTTTATCATTCCGTCATAAATGACTGCTGGTGCAAGATCTTGTTCCATTGAGGTAGGATCTGTGATTGCTTGATGATGTTTCACACCGCTAACGAAAGTATCTTTGACTTCCTTCCCATAAAAATGACTTGCCGATGGTGTGAGTTGGTATTGTTGAAACCCTTTTTGGCCTTCTACATGCTGTGCTAATTGCGCACCAAAATAGACACCGATCATTTGGAAACCTCGACATACGCCCATTAGAGGAACGCCTTGATTGACGGCTTTATTAATCAGCATGATTTCTAACAGAGAGCGTCGGTAGTCATTGCCCCATTGGGTTTCTTTTTGAGGTATTTGACCATAAAGTTTAGGTGGGACATCTTCACCTCCGGGTAAGAATACACTATTTAATTGTTCGACAACCTTATTGACCTTGGCTTGAATTTTTGCACATTCAGGGTAGGATTCTTTATGGTTTTGCACATGATTTAGCAAGGTTTGGGGGATAGATTTTTGATTGTCTTGTTTATATGTTAGTAAGTGTTCAATTTCATTCGTTAATGCTGTTTGATCAATCTTACAGGGAGTAAATGCAATCCGCAGTGGAATAACCGATGAGGTGTCTTGCATTTTCAAATTAGCCATCGGAGTCGTGACGCCTCTCGCATCAGGATGGACTAAAATAGTCGATAATGGCTGGGTTATTTTTGACGTTTTTTTCGATGATATATCCATGTTAAACTGAGTATCAAACAGGATAGTGTTTTCAAGGTTAGATTTATGTATCTGACAAGTATCAATTTTTGCATCAAGAAAATGAGTACCCGGTAGTTGACTTTTATTAAAGATAACTTGTTTTAAATGTGCATCTTCAAAACTGACTCTATTAAGCTGGCAATGTGAAAAGCGGCTGTTAGTGATTGTGGCTCCAGTAAACATACTTTCTGTCAATTGACATTGGTTAAATTGACAGCCTTGGAGCTGAGTATTAAAAAAAGAAGTATTGGTAAAAGTGCAGTTGTTAAAGCTCACATTTTTGAGTTTGGCGCCTGCGAATGAATTGAGATCAATGATACAACTATTAAAAGTTTTATTTTCTAGTACCTTGTTTCTAAACTGAACCTCCTCATTGAGAGCCAAACCGTTAAATTGAGTACGTGGTGTGTTATTCAGTTCATTTTCTATTGCTCTTGATAGGTGTCCACCTATATGAAGCTTTGCAAAAAAAACTTTGAGTCCAGTACGTTCAACTTGCCAATGACCATTATTATTGAGTTGGATCTGATATGTTTTTTCTTTTCCGTTACTGGTGTATATTGTTAAGGATTGTTGTCCGCTATTGCGTTTAATATTGTCTAAACTCTCTGTATTGAATAGGCAATGGTTGCGGCTATCCCATACGACATTTAATTCTGGCATGATATTCTCTTATTTATATTTTAGGGGGGAGTATTTAGGTTTAGCATCCAGATAGTTGTTTGTATTTTTTGCTGAAAATAAAGAAATGCCAGTGATTATCATGTTATCTTTTTTTCTGGCTTATTTTTAATGGCTACTTTGCCACTTTACGTTTGTTATTGCTTTCATATTTCATCTAAAGTTATATTTTTATCATTAAAATAAATTTACTTAATCGATGTGTGTTGCTTATGTCGAGGATCTAGGGATAAGGTAATTATTAATCAATGCATTAAACATAGGAATAATAATTATTTAAAATAAAACCCGACAAGGACGCTTGTCAGGTTTGTGGATATTTGGTGTTTGTTATCGCGATATAAAAAGCTAAGGCTTACTTTTTATTCCAAGGGGTTAGGGGGGCGTTCCTCCAAGTGCCATAAGAGGCATTAGGCAGGACAAACCAATCTTTACCTAAATGCTCGGCTTGTTGTTGGACTAGATGACGTTGGTATTTGGTGGATTTTTTGTTTTTAAAGATGGCATCGAAATCAGCTAAACTATCTCCAAATAACATAATGATGTCGTAGTGCTGACGAATAGAAGCTCGTCGTTGTTCTTTTGAGCCCGTATCAAGTAAGACATTGTCATTGCTGACTTGAGGTAACTCGAGTACTTTTAGACTGTTAAGAGTCGCCGCTTTATTTTTTTGTAGACGATCGGAGACATAGAAAATCTTCACATTTTGTGAATCGACATAATCTAAAAAAGCTTTCGCACCAGGAATGAGCCTTGGTTGACCTTTTTGTTCCCAATCACTCCAAGTATCCCAAGCGTTAAGGTCATGACAATTGTTCATGTCACGTACTAGAAGTGGAGTATTGTCTATCACTGTTTCATCAAGATCGAGCACTATGGCCATTTTTTCAGTGGAGTGCTGCTCTTGTATGATTTGCTTAAAACGTGCTGTGGCAAAAGCGTAAGTTTGTAGTTGTAGTGCAGTAACTTCGCCCGATTGTTGTTGATAGCTCAATGCCATGGCATTTTCCTTGGCCTTACAAACATCGTTAACTGTGGTGCTCAGCGTCGTTGTGCTGATAAGAGGAAGACTAAGTAATAGGGCTGTGATTGTTTTTTGCATGAATAAAAAACCTTAATTTTACTTTTTATATCGATAGTTTGTGATTTTATTTGAGACTAACTTAAATAATTAGGTTGATAGTTTGTTGAAGCAGTATTGAAACCTTCATTCTGTCGTTAACTTATTGAGGTCGGTATTCAATCGAGCACTTAAGAGAATGCTTATAATGACTGCTTTACATATTTGCTTGTGTATAAAAGATGATTTTGATAGCCGTTTCTCTGTGTGACGTTTTCCGGTGAACCAGTATCTCATAATGGCTTATTTTATTGAGCATTTTGTTGAAGGGATCACAGATATTCTTGCTATTGAAATCAGTTATGTTATCTGTGTTGTTAATAGGTTTTTTGATGCTTTGTTATGTTAGCTTTGGTTGATTTTTTGTTTAACAAATAATAGAAGAAGGGTTTTTACCCACTCGCTTTGAGTATTTCATATGCTTTAGGCAAAGGTTGATTAAGTTGTTTTGCTTCTTTTTCAAGATGAGTGATAGCTTGGTGAAGAGCACGATCATAATTGCTACTTTGTCCTGTTTGTGCCATTTGTAAACGTTCTAATCCAAAACCCCCTGTTTCTGATTGTTGCTCTTTGCGAGGATCCGCCACAACGAATTCACCAAGTTCAATTGCTCCCGTTAAGGGGTATTGAAGGGGCCTATTCATGATTGATGGATCAAGAGCGTAGTGAAAAGAAACAGTATGTATACCGTCAATATAGGGGTGACCTTTAGGATTGAAATAACCTGAACCATCCCCTAAGGCATGAGCTTCCTCATCAGAGCGATATATTATTTGCGCTTTTTTTATGCCTACCTTTTCAATAATAGGTAAATAGGCATTAATGCGATCGGTTGAAACCAGAACGAGTCTATTTGGTGCTAAATGAAGTGGTTTTACAAGATAACTTAACAGCTCAAATAGGATCTGCCCTTTAAATTGAGGGCGTTCTCGAGATAGAGCAATGATATGAAAGTAAGGTAGAGTTTCATTTGAAGTCATAGTGGTAATGTCGTGGATACGGATACAATTTTGTACTGTGAGTGCATTGCCGTGTAAGGGAGTTTGTCGTGTTTCGTCATAGCGTACACCGCCATTAAACGAATGCCCAGTGATCAGGCTTTGAGGGGGAGCGGTTTGGTAGTCTAAAGCTAAAAAGTATGACGTGATAGAGGGGACTGTGACAAGGGAGATTTCTGGCGCCAATGGTTTTGCGGAGGTATTAAAAATCACGCTGATAGGAGTGGAGAAAAGTGACATGAAACTAAACTGTGTAATTTTTGATAGAAAATGACGTCGATTGATCATTTTGCATGTACCTCAAAGTAAATATAGCGTGTTTAACTTCTTAATTCTTCTTTCAATGTATTGTAGACATATATCGCCATTATTAGCGCCTAAAATGTAGTAGAAAAATAATGCGTGTCAATGCTTCTATCGAATCCAATATGACTTCATCAATATATGTCATCAGGACAGCAGGATGACAATTTAAGCTAGGTTAAGGGTGTTTATTTATGCGATTATGGTGAATATTTAGAGTAAACATGATGTAAATAACTTTTTTGTGACTATTTATGCGATAAATGCCCGCAGAATACGCCTGTCTAATTCCATTTTTCTAATCTTTATGCAGTAAAAGCCAATCATGGGTGAATAGAGTTTGTGAAAAACTGGCATTTTGATCACATTTTAGCTAATAATGTCCTTATCGTAATATAAGTCGCCGTGTAAGCCTCAAGTTTTGTGGTGAATATTAGGTGACTACGGGCGGTTTTTACCGTTATAACTAGAAAGGATCAGAAGCAATGAGCATTGACATTAATTTAACAAGAGCCCAATTTGATGAAGTCATGGTGCCTAATTATGCGCCTTCGACTGTTATTCCTGTTCGTGGTGAAGGTAGCCGAGTATGGGATCAGACGGGTAAAGAATTTATCGACTTTGCTGGTGGTATTGCGGTGAACTGTCTAGGACATTGTCACCCTGCATTAGTGGGCGCACTAAAAGATCAAGGCGAGAAACTCTGGCATCTATCTAATGTGATGACCAATGAGCCAGCATTAACATTGGCGACTAAGTTAGTGAATGCGACATTTGCTGATCGCGTTTATTTTGCTAACTCAGGTGCAGAAGCGAATGAAGCCGCATTGAAACTGGCTCGTCGTTATGCGTTAGATAAGTTTGGTCCTGAGAAAGATCAAATCATTGCTTTTGATAAAGCCTTTCATGGCCGTACGTTTTTCACTGTGAGTGTGGGTGGTCAAGCCGCTTATTCTGACGGTTTTGGCCCTAAGCCTGAGAGTATTTCTCATGTGCCTTTTAATGATATTGCAGCCCTTGAAGCACTCATTTCAGATAAAACATGCGCGGTAATGATGGAGCCACTTCAAGGCGAAGGGGGCATTATTGATGCGCAGCCTGAATTTTTAACGGCAGTGCGTGCGCTATGTGATAAGCACAATGCATTACTTATTTTTGATGAAGTGCAAACAGGTGTGGGTCGTACCGGTGAGCTTTATGCGTATATGTCATCGAATGTGGTGCCGGATATTTTAACCACAGCAAAAGCACTTGGTGGCGGATTCCCCATTGCCGCAATGCTCACCAAAGCAGATATTGCTACTCACTTGAAAATTGGTACTCATGGTTCTACTTATGGTGGCAACCCATTAGCCTGTGCAGTGGGTAATGCTGTGCTTGATGTGGTCAATACGCCTGAAGTATTAGCGGGCGTGAAAGAGCGTGAACAATTGTTCCGCGATGGATTGAATAAGATTAATGCAAAATATGACGTTTTCTCTGAAGTACGGGGGAAAGGGTTGTTAATAGGTGGCGTAATGAATGAGAAGTTTGCAGGCCGTGCAAAAGACTTCCTTGTCGCCTCTGCTGAAGAAGGGTTAATGTGTTTAATCGCAGGGGCTAATGTTGTGCGTTTCACGCCTTCTTTAGTGATTTCACATGCAGATATAGAAGAAGGTTTAGTACGCTTTGAACGTGCTGTCGCTAAAATAGTTGCGGCATAAAAAGGGTAAAAAGAGCCTTACAGTATTAAGGCTCTTTTGTGTTGGCTGAAGGAATGCTGAGACATGAATGTGATAGGCCGTTTGTCATGCTTTTATCAGGCATGGAAGGAGTTGACAGCCAAGTTACAATGAGGAGACATCATAGATGTTAATAATACGTCCTATTCGATCGAGTGATTATGAAGCACTTTATCGAATTGCAGAAGAGTCCGGTCATGGATTTACCTCTTTACCCGTCAATGAAAAATTACTGAAAAGTAAAATTGCCCGAGTAGAAGCTTCTTTTGAAAAAGAGATCATAGAGAGTCCTTTTGATGAAGGTTATTTGATGGTGCTTGAAGATACCGACACACAAGAAGTGGTGGGTACTTGTGGGCTAGAAGCCGCCGTGGGAATGGAAGATGCCTTCTATCATTATCGCCTAGGCACAGAAGTGTATCATTCTAAACAGATTGATGTACGTAATGAGGCTGAAACCTTAACCTTGTGTCATGACTACACGGGAGCGGCAGAGCTGTGTACTTTATTTTTACGTGACACTTATCGAAAAAATAATAATGGACGCATGCTTTCTCGTAGTCGCTTTTTATTTTTAGCACAACATGCCCATCGTTTTGGCGATACTGTGATAGCTGAAATGCGCGGTGATTGTGATGAGCAAGGTAATTCCCCTTTTTATGGTTGGCTGCAAAAAAACTTTATAGGTATCGATTTTGTCGAAGCCGATTATCTTTCTGGTTTAGGCAGAAAAGCCTTTATGGCTGAAATGATGCCCAAACATACCGTGTATGTTTGCCTGTTACCGGAAGAAGCGCAAAAAGTGATAGGTGAAGTGCATACCAATACTCGTCCAGCATTAAACCTGCTTGAAGCGGAAGGCTTTAGGTGGCGCGGTTATGTGGATATTTTTGATGGTGGTCCAACGGTTGAGTGTAACTTAAATGACATACGTTCTGTCAGAGAAAGTCGCTTATTGACCGTGACAATTGGTGAGATGCCAGAATCAACATCGAAATTTATATTGTCAAATACACTATTAAAAGATTACCGAGCCACTTCGGCGCTGTTAAAGATAAGCGACGATAGCGATGAGGTTATCTTGTCACCAGAATTAGCCGCTGCGTTATTTGTTGAACAAGGTCAGCAAGTGCGTATTTTAGCATTGTAGGAAATTAATATGACACAATTTATTCAGGGCCAGTGGGTTGCTGGTCTTGGTCACGAAGTGACTTCAACGAATCCTGCCAATCAAGACATTATTTGGCGTGGACAAACTGCGACACCTGAGCAAGTGGATGCGGCTGTAATGGCAGCCCGTGAAGCTCAATTTGATTGGTTTATGCTAGGTTTTGAAGCGCGTTTAGCCATTATTGAAGCCTACCGTGAGCAGCTAGAAGCGAATAAAGCAGAACTGGCGGAAGTGATTGCTCAAGAAACTGGTAAATCCCAATGGGAAACCGCAACTGAAGCCGGTGCCATGATAGGTAAAATTGGTTTATCCGTTGCAGCTTACCACAAACGCACGGGATCCTCAGAGAATGATACACCTGCAGGGCGTGCGGTACTGCGTCATAAACCTCATGGCGTCGTTGCGGTATTTGGCCCTTACAATTTCCCAGGGCATTTGCCTAATGGTCATATTGTGCCGGCATTACTTGCAGGCAATACCGTGGTCTTTAAGCCATCAGAGTTGACGCCAAAAGTGGCTGAGTTCATGTTGCAACTTTGGGAGAAAGCCGGATTGCCTCAAGGAGTGATCAACTTAGTACAAGGTGAAGTTGAGACAGGAAAAGCGCTGGCATCACATACTCAAATTGATGGGCTTTTCTTTACGGGGAGCTCGCGTACTGGCCATCTATTGCATCAGCAAAATGCGGGCGATCCGGGAAAAATTCTGGCCCTAGAAATGGGCGGTAATAATCCGCTTATTATTAAAGATGTCAATGACACAAAAGCGGCGGTCCACGATATTATTCAATCGGCTTATATTTCATCCGGTCAACGTTGCACTTGTGCTCGCCGTTTGTATGTGCAAAAAGGTGAGCAAGGCGACAGTTTGTTAGCTCAGCTTGCCAGTGCGGTAAAAAACATACAAGTGGGCCCTTGGAATGCACAGCCACAGCCATTTATGGGAAGTATGATTTCCGAAACTGCGGCAAAAGGCATGTTGACAGCTCAGCAGTCATTGATTGATTTAGGGGCGACGAGTTTAGTGGAACTGACCCATATTGAAGCGGGTACAGGCCTTGTTTCTCCTGGTTTGATTGATGTCTCTAATGTGGCCGAATTACCGGATGAAGAGTATTTCGGTCCACTGTTACAAGTGGTGCGTTACAGTGATTTCGATGAAGCGATTCAACTGGCCAATAATACTCGGTATGGCTTATCAGCGGGATTATTAAGCGACAGCCGTGACGATTATGATTATTTCCTTGCCCGCATTCGTGCGGGAATAGTCAATTGGAATAAACAAATTACAGGCGCTTCTGGATCGGCACCTTTTGGCGGTGTGGGTGCGTCAGGTAATCACAGGGCCAGTGCGTTTTATGCGGCAGATTATTGTGCTTACCCCGTCGCTTCAGTTGAAGCGGATGCCGTGAGTTTACCTGCAAACTTAAGTCCAGGTTTACATCTATAATCTAAAGAAGGTTTACTGATATTGGTTTCAGTAAACGCTTTTTTCCTGTTGTTTAGTGTATGTTCATTGGGGGGCTTTTTGAGCTGCTTCAATGTTCTAAAGGAGTGATAAATGCATACCCATGTCGACACACTGTTTGATGCATTGTGGCAAGATTATATTCAGATGACACCATCGGCGGCAAAAGTTCATGATTTACTTGCCGATGGTAAGCCGATTATTAATGATCATATTGCGCTACGGACTTTCAACATTGCCAAAGTAAATCTTGATGTGTTAGCTAAGCATTTTGAGTCCATCGGCTATGTAGCTTGCGGTGATTACAATTTTGAGGCTAAAAAACTGGTGGCAAAACATTTTGAGCATCCAGATAGCACTCAACCTAAAGTGTTTATTTCTGAGCTTTTGGTTGAAGAGTTTAGTCCTGAATTACAAAGAATTGTGACTGGTTTTATTGATGAAATGGATGCCAGTGTCGTCACTGCGGATAATTTTTTATATTCGGGCCGTCATTGGGATTTAGACTCGAAAACCTATGAAACATTATTAGCCGAAAGCGAGTATGCCGCTTGGGTGGCGGCTTTTGGTTATCGCGCTAATCACTTTACGGTTTCCATTAATCATTTGCTGAATTTTGACAATATTCTTGATGTGAACCAAGCGTTGAAGAATGCGGGTTTTGTACTCAATACTGTGGGTGGTGAAGTGAAAGGCTCGCCTGAGGTATTACTTGAGCAATCATCGACGATGGCAGATAAAATTCATATGGTATTTAGCGATAAAAAGGTTGAGATACCCAGTTGTTTCTATGAATTTGCTCTACGTTATAATATGCCAAATGGTGAGCTTTATACGGGGTTTGTGGCGGCTTCTGCCGATAAAATCTTTGAAAGTACTAATGTTAACTAGCCCGTTAACTAGCCCGTTAATTAGCTTGTTAAGCAGCCCGTTGAGTTAGTTTGTTAAATTAGAGATGATCATTGAAGAAGCCATTCAAATGAATGGCTTTTTGTTAATAGTTCTTGTTAATGATTTCTTGTTAAAGGGGAGGTTAAAATTTAATCGATACTCGATAATTGAGCTGGGTTAATGACTAAACTTCTCACGCCATGGGCTTTTACTTCTTCAAAGACATTACTCTCGCACCATTTTCCTAAGCTAGTGATATTCAGTTTTTCGCACAAAGGTCGCACACTCCAAGTTACGCTTTTATTGGAGCAGTGAAGCTCACTGTATTGGGGGCCTGTTGTGGAGCCCAGAAACTCGATGGGTTGCCCTGTATCTAAAGGTAGGGCTTTGGTTTGATAAAAATCACTTTGTTTTTCGACATCATAAGTAAAGTCATTAAAGTCGATGGCGCCATCATCATTAACCAGAGTAAACACTTGTGCCTCGACTCTTAGGCTGGGATTTGCACAACTTGCCGTAGAGCAAGCCGCGAGTCCGACGCCTGGCTGGACATCACAAGAGGAATAGACCCAATGCACTTCGACGGTATTGCCAGGAATGAGCCCATCACACATATTACCAGGAACAGGCATAACCTCTGCGTAATTTAAATTTTGGCTGATGTTACATTGATATCCGCCTCCAAGCCCCTTTGCATCCCCTCTGCCAGCATAAATATTAAAGGCTTTCGCCTTGTGCTCGGCATTATAATGAAAGTGAATATTGCATAAATTCATTTGAGTATAAGGTGGTGCAATACCAAATCTTTGATTATTTTCCCCTTCACCTTGTTTGATATTTCTGGGTGCTTGTGGACCAAAGCCTTCACAGGCTAGCTCGTCTGCCATTGCAAGTGTGGTTTGAGCCATAAGTATAAGGCTAAAAAGTAAGGTTGAGAGAGGCACTTTTTGAATGGTTAAGCCCATAATCAAATCCTTTTGTTCAATAGGGTATGAGTACTAAGTATAGTGAATAATTAACTCGAATATATTTTTTTAACTTATTGTTTTTAATGTTGTAAATAAATTTACTAGACAGTTTACCCTTGCTTTTAAAAAACCGATTAAACCAATAGGTTTTATCCGTTATATTTAATATCACTCTTGTTCTATTATTCTTGCATCGAAACAAAACACAGACTTTATTTTCGCATTTTGGAGCAAGCTATGTATCAATCAATTATCAATACGCAAATTCAACCTTTCTCTGCAACGGCTTTTCATAAAGGGGATTTTCATCCTGTGACAGAGCAAGATTTATTGGGTAAGTGGTCAGTGGTTTTCTTCTACCCAGCAGATTTTACTTTTGTTTGTCCAACAGAGTTAGGCGACTTGGCGGATCATTATCAAAAACTACAAGACATGGGGGTTGAAGTTTACTCTGTGTCTACCGATACCCATTTTACTCATAAAGCTTGGCACGATAGCTCAGATACCATTAATAAAATTCAATACCCAATGATTGGTGATCCAACAGGAAAAATTAGCCGCAATTTTGGTGTGATGATTGAAGAAGATGGCTTAGCACTTCGCGGTACTTTTGTGATTAATCCGGAAGGTCAAATTAAAGTCGCTGAAGTTCATGATTTAGGTATTGGTCGTAGCGCATCAGAACTTATTCGTAAAATTCAAGCCGCTCAGTATGTTGCGACACATGATGGTGAAGTTTGCCCAGCAGCATGGCAGCCAGGTGAAGAAACACTAGCGCCTTCTCTTGATTTAGTCGGTAAGATTTAACCTTTTATGGTCACGCATTTTGAAAGCTCCTTTAATGAGTCGGGAGCATTCAATTGACCAAGCTGAGTCTGTCACCCCCTGATCGATGGGCTCAGCTTTTTTATTTTTTGTCTTTATTTTTCTTTCTTTTTACAACGTGAGATCACTTTTGTCTTAGGAGTCGTTATGTTGAATGCGAATATGAAAACTCAACTGAAAACCTATTTACAGAACCTTAAGCGCCCAGTTGAACTTGTCGTATCGGCAGATGATACGGCTAAAGCAAAAGAGTTAGCCAGTTTAGCTCAGGATATTACTCAGTTATCTGATTTAGTGACATTGACCACACAAGTCGGGAAGCGGACACCTTCTATGAAGGTGACGAGTCCAATTGGTTCCGATCAAGCACAAACCAGCATAACTTTCGCCGGGATCCCCATGGGGCATGAATTTACTTCTTTAGTCTTGGCATTACTGCATACAGGTGGGCATCCCATTAAATTAGCCCCTGAATTGATTGAGCAAATTAGTGCGCTAACGGGTGAGTATCGTTTTGAAACTTATGTGTCTTTAAGCTGCCAAACATGCCCTGAAGTGGTACAAGCCTTAAATATGATGGCGGCGATCAATCCCAATATTCAGCACGTGATGATCGATGGTGCTTTGTTTCAAGAAGAAGTCGAAGAGCGCAATGTGATGGCGGTGCCTTCAGTCTTTTTAAATGGTGAGCCTTTCTCCGTTGGCCGTATCACTGTGGTGGATATTTTAAATAAAATTGATGTGAATGCCCAAAGCCGACAAGCAGAAAAATTAAATGAAAAAGATCCCTTTGAAGTTTTAGTGGTTGGAGGTGGCCCAGCAGGCGCATCGGCGGCCATTTATGCGGCGAGAAAAGGACTTAGAACGGGAATTGTTGCGGATAAATTTGGTGGCCAAGTGGCCGAAACCGTAGGTATTGAAAATTTTATTTCAGTGAAAGCCACCGAAGGCCCTAAATTGGTAGCGAACCTTGAAGCTCATGTGAATGATTATGATGTTGATATTATGGATAATCAGCGGGCATTATCACTTCAATCGAGTAAAAATTCAGATCAGTTATTTGAACTTGAGCTGCAAAGCGGTGCTGTGATAAAGAGTCGTACCGTATTGCTGGCAACGGGGGCTCGCTGGCGTGAAATGAATGTACCAGGAGAGCAAGAGTATCGAGGTAAAGGCGTGGCCTATTGTCCTCACTGTGATGGGCCATTATTTAAAGGTAAGCGTGTCGCAGTCATAGGAGGGGGGAATTCAGGTATAGAAGCGGCAATTGATTTGGCCAATATAGTAGAACATGTCACGGTATTGGAGTTTGATTCAAGCTTAAGAGCCGATGAAGTCTTACAAAGAAAAGCCCGCTCTATGGGCAATATTGACATTATTACTCAAGCTATGACCACTGAAGTGACTGGCGATGGTAAGCGAGTCAATGGGCTTAACTATACAGATAGAGTTACAGGTGAGTCCCATCATGTTGCACTTGAGGGTATTTTTGTACAAATTGGCTTAGTGCCAAACAGTGAATGGCTAAAAGAGACGATTGATTTGACCCCAAGAGGCGAAATAATCGTCGATGGAAAAGGGCAAACATCACTGCCGGGTGTGTTTGCAGCAGGTGATGTGACGAACTCGGCTTACAAACAAATCATTATTGCCATGGGAAGCGGCGCAACGGCATCACTTGGTGCATTTGATCACCTCATTCGCACTCAAGAGAGTATGGATGAAAAGATAGCGTCAGAAAATATTGACAAAAATCAGGCAGCCTAATGTCGTCAATATGATTGCAAATTGAAGTGTTAAAGGTCATTTTTTATTAAGACTCTTTTACCTAAGATTGTTCAATATATACCCGTGATACTTGAAGATGCATGTTTTCAGAGCCTGTAAAAGTGCCTAATTCAAGGCGTATTATTGCAAGAATGCTTATTGCCTTTTAAGATGATACAACGCAGAAGTCGGTGCTTTTACAGACTCCCAAGGGGCTGGCCTCTTTATATGTAAAAGCAAGGCCTTTTATACTGCGTTATTGAACATCAGCTTAGAATAACTAGGCACGCTGTTCAAAGCCTTGCCTAAAAGGCTTTTAATTCCAGCTGAATCCTGCATCTTCAAGTATCACGGGTATAAAAAGGTGAGCGGATAGTTCACCTTTTTATGTTGCTTATTCAATACATCATCATACTTAAATACCCTAAAATCAGCACTAGCATTGAGGTGAGGGCGTAAGGGACGGGATAGCCGATAGCAGGAATATCACTTTGACAAATCTCTTGTGCCCCTTTCATTGCGGGTGTGCTATTGCGCGCACCCGCACAAGCGCCCGCTAAAATAGCCGGATTCATTTTACGAATGTAAAAACCATATAGCCAAGCGAGAAGAGGTGGCACAAGTGCCCCAATGAGGCCTAATATCGCAATTTTGATGACGATAATACTCTGAAATGAGTCTAAAATTTTAGGCCCGACGCTGGTGGCCAAAACAGCGACAAACAGGCTTAAGCCAATATCTTGTAAAAAGCTTCGGGCTCCTTCACTCATAGGGCCACCAAAAGCGGGATTACGAGTGCGTAAAAAAGAAAAAATAATCCCTGTTAACATACAAGCTGCGGATGTGCCCAATGCGAAGGGGATCCCTGAAATATTGACGCTTAAATGGCCAAAGATGTAACCGATCAATAATGACAGCGCCAAATAAAAGGTCTCGGTAATAGTACTTTCAACGATTGGTGTACACTTGAGTTTACTCGCGGCTTGCTGAACGCACCAATCCGATCCGGCGACGCGAATAACATCGCCCATTTCGACTTGAGTTTGAGGCAGAATAGGCAGTTGATGGCCTTGTCGAAAGAGCGCTTTAAGGTACAAACCAAACCCGATATCTTGGCTCAATTGTGCAATGGATTTACCAATGTAAGGTGATTGGCCTAAGTGTAAATCGGCAACTTCAATATCGATGTTTCGCGCTCTCGGTTCATCGACTTCGGTGCCTATGTGACTTTCACCTTCAGCAATGAGTTGATGGTATTGACCGCGAACGCCGATAATATCGCCAAGTTGGAGTTTGGGGTTATCTGCGGCTTTTAACACCTTATTTTGTCGAATGACTCGTAATACTGTGGCTTGAGGATTAAGCTGATACAGACTTTCAGGTGTTTGATTGACTAATTCCTCATGTTCTACGCGATAGGCACGGACATCGAGTGGTAATACGCCTACATTGGAAAATCCGACTGTACTGGGTAGGGCTTCATTGTCTTTTCCTGAGCCAAAATCTTTTTCGGCTTGAACACCGGCTGTTACAGGGTTTTGACCAAAGAGTGTCGGCAGATATTTGATTAAAAGGATGATAAAAATACTCGATAGGATATAACTAATGGCGTAACCTGCGGCAATGTTAGCACTGACTTGATCTAAAGTGATGCCATCGGGAGCCTTAAATGCGCCAGAGGTGATGGCTGATTGCGCGACGCCCATTACCGCTGTCACAGTATAGCTGCCAGAGATAATACCTGCGGCATAACCAGGCGCTAGGTTGAATAGCTTGGCGCCCCAAAAAATAATGATGAAATTACTGAAAACAACAATCAGGCCTATTACAATAAAATCCAAGCTACCGCGGGCGAGTCCTGAAAAAAATTGGGGCCCGACTTTCATGCCTATGGCATACATAAACATCATGAGAAAAATATCAGAGACGAGCCCTGGCGCATTGATTGTGAGCCCATAAAATGAAAAGGCGCTCAGGGCGATGAGCACGCTGATCAATAGCGTGCCAGCAGTGGCACCTAAGTTAATGCCTTTAATGCTCAACTTGCCTAATGGGTAGCCTAAGCTGATGGCAAGAAATAAAAACACAAACGGATTATTAGCAATATAGTGAAAGATAAAATCAATCATAGAATTTATAGATACCATTTTGTGTTACCGAGTATTTGTTCAGGAGTGTATGAGTTATTTACTCATGATTGTGTCAGTTCAATATTACCTGTATTCATTCAGTACAATATGATTTCATTTATTTGTTCAGAGGGGTTGAGTTGTCAGGCCCCAAATTCTGTGGTTAATGCACAGTATGGTCAATGGAGCCTTTTTTGTGAAATTTTGCTGTCAAGGATCGATTTATGTTATTGCCCAGTTTATGTCATGGTACAGTTTATGTCATTGTCAGTTCACTTCTATGAGGAATAGCGGCTTGAGCGCCGTGGCGAGTAACCGTTATTCCTGCAGCTTGATTTGCAAATCTAACGGCCTGATGTAATGGCATGTTTTCAGCTAGGCCTACCATTAATGCACCATTAAAGGTATCGCCTGCGGCAACGGTATCGAGGGCCTTAGCAGGGGAGGTTGAAATTAATTGACCTTCACCTTCTTCACTGACATAGGCCCCTTGGCTGCCAAGGGTTATGATGACGCATTTGACGTCGATATGATGTAATGTGTTTGCGGCTTGCTGCGCACTGAAAGCATCAGTGACTCTAATGCCTGTTAATTCAAATGCTTCTGTTTCATTGGGCGTAATAATGTCTACAAGAGAGAGGATACTTGCATCGAGTTTTTTTGCCGGAGCCGGATTGAGTATGGTTTGGCATTGTTTTTGTTTAGCGAGTAACAAGGCTTGTTTAACTGTATCCAGTGGAATTTCTAATTGTAATAATAAGAATTGGGCTTGCGTGAATAAATTATCCTGTTTGACTAACATTTTGGGTAATAATTTATCATTTGCTCCCGCGTTGGCGGCAATGCAGTTTTCACCTTGACTATCGATAAAGATCATGGCGCTACCCGTATTTTCATTATCGATGAAAGTGATTGCCTCAAGGTTGAGGCCATCTTTTTTCCATTGCGCGCACATATTTTTAGCGATGGGATCGCTTCCTAATGCGCTGATAAAGTGTACCTTAGTCGATGGTGCACATAAGCGGGCACAGGCAACGGCTTGATTGGCGCCTTTTCCTCCAAAATGAACTTGATAGTCTTGTGTCATACAGGTTTCCCCTGCTGTAGGGAGCTGTTTTACGTGCATGACATGATCAATATTACTGCTGCCTAAAATTAAAAGTGTTGTCATAGTGAAATCTTCTGTTTGGCTGGCATGAAGAGTTAGCTTATATATACTCAAATGCTTTGAATATGCAAGGTCAGGGGAGTTTTTGTTGCGTGGGTATAAAAAAGGAAATACAAAGGATGGATTGTTAGGCCAAAGTCTATGCTCTATAATGCCGTCAAATTGTGGGTTAATAACATGATTTTATAAAATAAAAATAAAATGTCAGTTTTCAAGGTGCCCAGCGCCGCTTTTTATTAGGCGTATAGGGATAATCGGGAAGTTTGTGAAAGTCAAACACTGCCCCCGCAACGGTAAAGGTTCATTAAGCAATCTATTAAATAGGTTGTTGATTGACTCAAGTCCGGAGACCGGCCTTAAAGATGATCTTGATGATTTCGGTGGGCAGATCTCAAGATGCGATGAATAAATGATCCGTGCATGAGTACGATTTTATTGATTTCACGTGACAATTTGCTCCGTTTATCCTTTGGGAGAATAAAGGTAAATGGGTATACAAGTAATAAAAAAAACGCCACTATTGAGCGCCGTAAACAAGAGTTCTAAAAGGGTTAAGTTAACATTATTGTCTTCACTAGTTTCGTCATTTTTTTGGTCGACAGCCGCTGTTTCGGCTCAAAATGCCGAAGAAGATAAGATGCAGAATAAGCAAGATAAGATAGGCAAGCAAAGCGTCTCTTATCCAAGCGATTCGAATATTGAAGATGTGATCACTGTCATTGGTCGAAATATTAATACGCCGCTGAATATTGCTGCCAATGTGAATGTTATCGACAGTACGGACATAGCTCTCAGTGGCGCGACGACATTAACGGATGTATTACGAGGACAAAGCGGTATTCAAATCACCGATAGCAATAGTGGTCCTGTCTTTGCTATGCGGGGTTTTAGTGGTAGTCAAGCCAGCAATAACACCCTTATTTTAATGGATGGTCGCCGTTTAAATAACATTGATATTGCCGCGCCGAGTGTGGATGCGATTCCACTGAATTTAGTGGAAAGAGTCGAGATATTATCGGGTAGTGCGGGCGTGCTTTATGGGGATCAGGCTGTGGGTGGCGTTATTAATATTGTAACCCGTTCTCCTGAGGATACCGGAGGCAAGGTGCAATTGTTAGGCGGGACACATGATACTATTGAAGGCCGCGCAAATGTATCTGTGAATATCAATGATGACTGGAGTGTTTATTTAGCCGGTAGCCAAAATAATAGCGATAATTATCGAAAACATAATAGTAATAAAACAGGTTCAATTTTAGGTCGTCTTCAATACCAAACGGCAGTGGATGATTTTTTTGTTGAAACCCGTTATTACGATAACGAGCAAGATTTACCGGATGCCTTAACCGCCGAGGAATACCAAAGGGATCCTCGCCAAGCGGGAAGCGTAATAGGCTGGCAACATGAAATGACCAATGCCAGTCGCGGTGGTTATCGTCACCAGTTTAATGAGATCTGGGCATTGTCAGCCGATGCCACTTATACGGATTCATTAGTTAACTCCAGTTATACTTTTTCTACTGGCCCGAGTCCATTGCGAACTGAGCGAAGTTTGTTAGAACTACAGCCTAAAGTGACGGCAAGCTTTTCGACCGCATCAGGAGATATCAACCTGATTTTAGGCGTTGATTATCATTTAGGGGATGCAAAGTATACCGCTTCTTATATGAATCGTACTGATGAGCAAAACATGATCAGTGCCTATAGCCAAGTGACAGTGCCATTAACCTCATCCCTCAGCTTAGTGACGGGTGGGCGTTATGCTTATGTCGAAGATGAATTAACTGATATGACAGCGTTTCCTGAGGGCGTTGATTTAGATAATGATGCGACGGCATTTGAATTAGGCCTGAATTATAGACCGACAAATGCGCATCGTTTGTATGTGCGGGCTGAGACAAATTATCGCTTCGCGAAGGTCGATGAGCAAACATACACTTCACCGGGGGTGTACGGTCTAAAGCCACAAACAGGTGAGTCCTATGAGGCGGGGTGGGATTGGGTCGGTGCCAAGCAAACCCTAAGGCTTAATGCATATCGCCTCGATTTAGAAAATGAAATATTATTCGATTCATCTGCAGAATCACCTAGTGGTGGGTATTATGGTGCCAATATCAATGCTGATCCCAATAGGCGTTATGGTGCTAGCCTAGATTGGGATTGGCAAGTATTAAGTGCTTGGCAAGTCGGTCTCGATTATAATTATATTGATGCCGAATTTACCAAGGGAGAGAATAAAGGTAAGGCGTTGCCTTGGGTGGCTAAGCATACGGCCAGAGCCTTTAGTAGTGTGGATGTGACTGAAGATTTACAAGCCTTTATTGAGGCGGTTTATCATGGCCGTCAATATTTACAAGGGGACTTTGCTAATGTCGGTCCCAAAATTGATGGCTATACTCTGACCAATATCGCACTGAACTATACCCTTAATGATTGGCTCGGCAGTATTCGTGTGGATAATCTGTTTAATCAAAAATACGCTAGTTCAGGGAATTATCAGTATGGTGCCGACACTTATTATCCCGGCAGCGAAAGACAATTAACCCTATCTATTGGCTACAGTTTTTAGTTATTGATAATCTATAAGTGTTACTCAAAAAGTGCCCCCTTATTAAGAGCCCTTCACTCTTAATAAGGGGGGGGGGGGAAGGAGCATTCATTAAAAGGTGTAATTTAATCCTAAGCTTAGCTGCGATAGGGTTGTTGTGACTTTTTCCTGCCCATGAACTGATACAATGTGAGTATTATCTAAAGTCATTTTTGCGTGCTCATAGCTAAATTTACATGTGACGCGATGACTAATTGTAGCATTCAATCCTACACCTAAATAATAACCAACCCCTGTATAATCGTCTGTAAACGTAATCGTTTCGTTAGTAGGGTAATAATTATCTTGAGTGATAAATTGTACTTTAGTATTGATTTTTGTATAACTGATCCCTGCTGTCGTGAAGGCCGAAAAGGTATCATTGAATTGCCAGCTAATTTTTGGGCCCAGTGCCATATGCGTTAGCGAAAGTGCATTATAGGTACTATTAATAAAGGAATAATTTTTTTCGTTTATGATTAATTCTTTTATGTTTTCTTCTTTATCTGTTGTGTTAACGTTGGTGGATATACCTGCTTCAAGAGCCAAGATGTCATTAAATTGGTATCCCATATGTAAGCCATAACTATTGGTGCGGTTATTGATGCCTACATCAGCCATTGATAATTTGACTGTGCCAAATTGACCACCAAGATAAAAGCCTTCAGTACTTGCATGAACTTGAGTGATATGTGCCGTGGTGAGTATCATTGCCGCAATGGTTGTTTTGTTCATTTTTTAGGTAAGTGATCCTATTTAGTCAGGATAAATAGGGAACAGAGAATTTTTTTAACATGCTGAAATATATGTTATTATAGACTGTTCCCTGACTTCAAATGTGCCAGAAATATGGAGGGCTAGCGCCGTTGATTATGACCTAACGAGTTGAAATCTACTTAGGTCATATTAGAAAAGACCTGGCTTAAACAATGGTCTTAAAAGGTATAATGTAACCCTAGGCTGAATTGCGAAAGTGTTGTATCCAATTTAATGTTATCGATATTGATATCGTAATAGTCTTCGTTATATGAATAAACATGACTATTTTCTAGATAGACTCTAGTGTAGTCATAGCTTAAACGTAGCGTTAAACTTTCAGTGAGTGCGCTGTCAAATCCAACACCTAGTGTATAGCTGAATCCATCATAATTATCTGAGCTATGTGTGTGTCCGTAGGCGTCCAATGTTCCGTCATAAACGGCATAATTATCTATTTGACAGTCAATATTCATGCTTGTATAGCTTACCCCCATTTTTGCAAAGGCTGAAAAGGTATCATTAAATTGCCAGTAAAATGTGGGTGTTAAACTAACACTGGTTGCCGAAAATTCAGTTTTAAAATTGGTATAATCACTGTGAACATAATCTTCATATTCGTAATATGACTCAATAATGGTTTCATTATGATGAAAGTCTGCTGTTTTTGAGATTTTTGCTTCTAAAGCAAACCAGTTTGTAAATCGATAACCCGCGTAAATACCGTAGTTGTTTGCATGTTCATTGATTGAGGTGTCGGCAATTTTTAATTGGCCTCGACCAAATTCCCCTCCAAGATAGAATCCTTCGGTTTGCGCGATGGCAGAAGCGCTACATGTAGTGGTCAAGATGAATGCGGCAATAATCGTTTTTTTCATGATTTTTATAAAATAATATGAGTCGTTCTGAATATGAGGTGGCGGAGATTAGCATTTGGTTTTAACAATTGAAACACTCTATAAACTAAAGTATTAATCCCTGATATTAATAGTTTTGTGAATGTTCATTGATTTGATAGAGAGGGTTAATCATGACATTTTTCATCAAAATGAAAAATCGGTCGCTTTAGGCTATTATCGATCGTTTACTGATCAATTGTGGTTTTTATGTTTAATAATTGTGGGTGTACTTGAAGGTTAGGCTCTTAAATTGATGTATAATAAATGAATGCTTCTAATTGAATTTTATAAGTAAAAATAATGATTTTTGATTGTAAATTTTGATTTAAATCCTATTTTTACCCCCTAAAATAGTGGAAACTTGTTAAGCTAGATAAGATTAGGCGTTGTTTTATTTAAAGATCAAATGACGTTGTTGTTAAATAATATTAAAAATAAGAAGGTTTAAAACTTCAGATGACAGATCTTGAGCAGCAGGTATTTACTCAAGTACATGCGATTATTGGCAATGAAGAGCAAGTAATTGGGCGTAGAGGGATCCTTATTCCTTTAAAGAAAGCCATTATTGCCCAGAGCGATGTGCGTAATGTGATTGATATTGTTTCATCGGATCCCGCTTTATCGGCTCATTTATTATGGCGAAGCCATTGCGCAGATTGTGTGGGGATGGGGACGCATAGGAACCGATCATTAAAAGATGCCTTGGTTCGTTTAGGTCAGATTAATATTTACCGTTATGCGTTTAGTTTTTATTTAAAAGAGCGTTTGGATGAATTAGCTGAACCTTATAAAAAACTGGTACAAGGTTATTGGACCTTGACTGAGGAGATCGCCAGTGAGGCTCTGGAAAATTTGCAAGGAGTAAAAAGCAAAGGGATTAATCCTGATGAGGTGCAAACGTTAGCATTATTTAGCGTGTTCGGCGAAATTATCGTATTAAGTGCTTTTGCCTATTTAAATGATACTGCAGTAAAGCCTTACCCTTTAGGCGTGCTGAAATCTTTAATCGATAATCATCAACAAACACTGACTCTGCAAGCATTTGCACAATTAGGGCTCGATGATGATTTGCGTGACGAGTTTATGATTGCTCATAATTTACAAGCATCCACTGAAATGTCTTCTGCGGGAATGATATTGCAGGTTATTTTAGAAAAAAGAAATTTATTGCTTAATCCTAAAAAATAAGGTATGTGATGGGGAAACCGACCTCAAGTATCCATTTGAGGTCAGTTATTTCCTTGTTAATGGCTCCATTATTCTTTTGTTGATTGTCTATTTAGCCCTTCTTCGGCAACAAGTTTAAGCCAATCTAGTGCTAATTTACTGGTCGTATTATGAGGACGGTAAGCCCCAAATAAAGGCCTAATTAAGCCTTCTTTACCCAATGAGATACTGGTTAGACTCAGGCCATGTGCTTCTTTTATTGACCAAGAAGGAAGCGCAGCAATACCATCTTTACAGGCTATTCTTTGTAGCAACATCATGGTGAGGTCACAGTGAATTTGAGGGCCAGGTCTAATGCCTGCTGGTTCTAAAAAATGGCGATAAATATCCATTCTTTCAATGGGAACCGGGTAACTTAGAATAGGGTGTTTGGCTAATTGCTCAGGTGTGACATAAGCTTCATTGGCTAACGGATGATCGCTTGCAACCACCAATTTCACCTCAAAATCAAATAGGTGTTGATATTCCAAAGATGGATTAGGAACAGGATCTGAGGTTAGCACAACATCAAGAGAGTTAGCTTCCAATGCTTTCAGAGAATCAAAGAGATATCGGCTGGATAAGTCTAAATTAGCTCGTGAATATTGTTGCCTAAAGCGGGTCATGACTGGCATTAACCAACGAAAACAACTGTGACACTCTATGCCGACACGCAATAAATGATGTTCAGTATTGACGCCTTGTTTTAATTCATGTTCTGCTTCCATGACTCTAGGTAAAATATCTTCTGCAAGCTGGAGTAATCTTATGCCTTCGGGCGTAAAGGCTAGGGGTTTGCTCTTGCGGACAAAAATCCCCGCACTTATTCGCGTTTCAAGCTCTTTTATTTGATGAGATAAAGCCGATTGAGTCACGAAACGTTTTGCTGCTGCACCTGCTAAACTGCCTGTTTCTTTGAGGGCCATTAGGGTACGTAGGTGTCTAAGCTCTATCATTTTATCTCCACATGATTATTGATCATGTTGCTCTTGAAATTAATTCGATTGCGAAGGAGCAGACTATCACAGTAAACGTCTAGACGTCCAGACGCCTGAGCGAACTATTTTTATCGTGTATACGTATTGGAATGGATTTTTGAAAATATTTAAGATGAGTATTTTTCAAGCTAAGGGGGCGAGTTGAGCTAACACATAGATCGAAACGCGTTTTAAATTGTACAGGTGTGCCAATTATGTGGTCATCAATGTTAAATAGCTGTATAACAATCGAGATTTGTTATTTGTTATTTGTTTTTTTGTATTTTAAGTCTATTTATGTTGAAGTGATTTGAGTTGGGTGTTTTTTATCCTTTTTTAAGCTTGTATAAGGAAAGTGTATGTTATCTCTTGTTACACGAACTTTCCCTTTTTGGGTATTATTAGTCGTGGGTGCTGCGTTTGCTAAACCTGACTTTTTTATTGACTTTGCTGGAAGCATTTCCCCATTACTTGCTGTGATCATGCTTTGTATGGGGTTAACCTTAACACCTTATGATTTTTCTTTGGTATTGAAGAAAAAACGAGTGGTGGGTTTGGGTGTGTTATTACAATTTATTCTAATGCCTTTTTTTGCTTTTTGTATTGCGAAAGTTTTACAGCTAAATGATGATTTATTGATTGGAATGGTATTGTTGGGAAGTGTCGCAGGGGGGACGGCTTCTAATGTCATTTGTTTTTTAGCAAAAGGTAATGTGGCATTATCCATTACTATGACAGCCACATCGACTTTATTGAGCGTTGTGCTGACTCCATTTCTTGTTCAACTGCTGGTTGGAAAGGTGGTCGATGTTCCGTTATTAAGTATGCTGTTGAGTATGATAAAAATCGTGCTGCTTCCCGTTTTTATTGGTTTATTGATGAATACATTTTTATCGAATGTGATAAAGCGTGTGACTCGATGGTTGCCTTTACTGTCTATGTTATCCATTGCCTTTATCATTGGTATTGTGGTGGCACTTAATGCGAATAATATCGAATCTATGGGATTTATGGTGATGTTAGCTGTGGTGTTGCATAATGGATTGGGGCTCTTGAGTGGTTACTGGGGGGCAAGATGTTTTGGCTATGAAGAAGCGATTTGTCGCACCATTGCCATAGAGGTAGGAATGCAAAATTCTGGGCTTGCTGTTGCATTATCAATGAAATTCTTTAATGCGATTACAGCACTGCCTGGTGCGATTTTTAGTATTTGGCACGTGTTGTCTGGCAGTCTACTAGCGAGTGTGTGGTCATACAAGACTAAAGCATAGGTTGGTAAGTACGTTGGTTTATTAATTTATTGTTTTTATTTTGTTTTTTATTAAGAGTTTCAATTTATTTCAGAGGCTAAATATAGATTTTAAGTATATTTTATAAGATTAATTAGACTATACTGATATTATAGTTTAAAAGTCAGTGTGTTAAGTCTATTGTTTTCAGTTCAATAAAAGGTGCTTGTGTCTAAAATTAGTGTAAAGCAAGAAGATTCATTCTCCATAAAATTTATTCATCAATTAAAAGTCGGTGAAACTCGCCATCTTGGCTTGTACTTTTTCTTTCCAAAAGAGATGGGGATCAGTACTAAAAGTATTGATGAAGAAGAATACTACCACTCAGGGATCACGGGAAGGCGTTCTTATCATTCTCCTGGAATCCACCTTCCTCTAGTGCAAAGTCGTTTCATTAGCCAGAAAAAACGCACTATTGAAGAGTTTCGTTTATATTTGAATTTGTTTGCTTATCAATTTGCTGTCGCGACAGAAACCGATTGCAAAGAGCTTAGACAAATAGAAGTCGCCAGTGAGTTTTATCCCGCATTAAATGAGCTTTCTAATCAAGTTTTTCAATTGTTAAAGCGTTTTAGGCGTAATGAGCCTAGCGATCCTAAATGGAAGTCGTATTTTGAAAATGCAGATAATTATCTATCTTGGCTTTGTGAGCAAGAGTTACTGAAATTGTTAGCATATTCTCCAAGAGATAGTGCTTATAGCGAAAGCTATGATGCTATTGTTCAGTTTTGTCGTAAAGAAAATGAATATCGTCAGCAGCGGCAATATAATTCAGCTCAAACTATTAAAGATCCTAATCGTATCGCCAATAAAATGTTATTACTGAGACGATTGATCCAGCAAGGTGTGGTATTAAAAGAAGAGAAAAAGCTTTTAGGTGTTGGTCTTAAAAAAATGACGACAGGCATTGCAACGTCATTAGTCATGATAGTGGTATCGAGTTTAATTATTAAAGCGCAAGGTGTATTTAGCGGATTAACCACAAGTTTAGTGCTTGCTCTTGCGGTGATTTATGGTTTTCGTGAAATTTTCAAAGAAGATATGCGCAATGTTTTATGGAAGTTTATTCGTAAAGGCCGGCCTAGATGGAGTCGAACATTATTGGATACAACGAGTAAATTGCTTGTTGCAAAACAACTCGTTTGGTTAGACTTTATTCGTAAAAGTGATCTACCAGTTGCTGTTGCTGATATTTTAAAGCAACGAAATAAACAAAATAAGGTTGACTCAGAAATTTTGCATTATGGGGTTTACACTAAAGTCACCAATAAAGATTTTCTCGCGGGTTATTCAACTATTCAAGAGCAAATTAATTTTAGTTTGTCGCCTTTTGCTCGTTATTTAGAAAGAGGAAAAGCAAAGATTTACACTGAAAGTGATGGAAAGGTTAGCCATGCATCCGTTGAAAGGCGTTATCAAGTTAATGTGGTAGTGGTATCTAGAATGAATAAGCAAGACATGCGTTATGCTAGGTATAAAATTACCATGAATCGTTCAAGTATCATTGAAATTAGTGAGAGTGAACTACCGAGTCAATTTACTCATCTTAATGACCTTTCTTCGGAGGAGAAATCGTTAATGGATCGTGCCGTGTAAAAGCTTGGCAAATATTATGTTCGCCTGTTTGTTTTGCGCGTTTGAGGGCGATTTCAGCATTACTTAAAAATTGTTCTAATGTTTGGTTTTCTTGGTATGAAGCGATACCAATACAGATGCCATCCCCTAAACCATTAGCTTCGAGTTTATTGAGGGATTCAAGCGCAAAGTAATGGGCTTGATCAGCATCGGTATTGGGTAAAATAATGATAAGTTTTCCCAATTGCCATTTAGCGATTTGATATCGATGCGGTAAATCTCTAAAGAGTTGAGACTCGACTTCTCTTTGTCTGTTTTCAATTTGGGCAATATCGCTGATATGACTTAACATACTTTCGGCTGTGATATCCAATAACAGTAAGCTTGAAAACTTTTTATTGAGTGGGCTCATGTTATGAAAGTAATCATCAAGATCACGAAGGCTCACAAGAATAGTACTGCGATGAGGAATGAGTTCACCTTCTTGTAAGTAGTTATGTTGTGATACAGTGCGTTCAAAGGTGCTGACAATGTATTCAATTTCCCCCGAGTCATCTAAATGACCTTTTAAGGTTGCTTGAGTCGTGGTTTCTAATTGTTCATTGCCTGTGTTTTCAATTGTCCCGGTCCAGTTACCTTGGGCAAAAATTTGTTGTGTGATTTGAGCCCAATTTTTACCTAAATCTTTATTCAATAATTGGGTTAAATTCTGATCTTGGTGATCGGTGATATTCATCATATTATCAAAAGCATGATTAGCTTTAATAATGGTGCCATTAGAATGAGATAATACCGTTGGGACTGAGTTTTCAGTGAACAGTTGGTTAAGATAAACCTCTTTTTGATATTGCTTTAATTCACTGATATCTTCAAATGTCACAATCATATAGCGATATAATTTATCCGCATTAGGTTTGAGATGGATTTTGACAACGAGAATGTGTTTTCCGTCAGGCTCGAGTTTAATTTGTCCTTTCCAAGACTCATTCTGTGTGAGTGATTCAAGCATGTGTGCGAAAGGTTCATCTTCCAGCTGTAAAATACGTTGTAAACTTCTGTCTATTAACTCATCCGTTGGCTGTTGTAACAATTTGGCTGTGAGCTCATTGGCGGTAATGACTCGACCATGATCATTGACTATCATACAACCAATATCAGCGTGAAATAATTGATTTGACAATTCCAGACTAAACTGTCTTGAGCGCAAAACTAAATGGTATAAATGGGTTAAAATAATGGCTAACGCACCTAATAAGGTCAGTAAAATAGCAGCAATAATGAGTATATTCCGCCATTGATGAAATTTGGCTGCGATATCACTATTACGAACATAAGAGATTAAAAAGTATTCTCTGCGGGTTTCGTATTGAGTGACGAGTTCAATTTTCAAATAAACAAATGTCGCATCTTCTCCATGAAACTGCCCAAAATTACTCATGGCCATTTTACGCCATAAGGCGGGATAACTTTGTTTTAAACTATCGCCTAATGCGCGAGGAAAGCGACTAATTTTAGGTTGAGTATTTGCTCCGGAATAGAGTAACCCTTGCGTATCAATCATCATTAATGGGGCTTTTTGGCTAGAAAAAGCAGGTTTAATGCTATTAACCATTTTTGAAACGGAATGATAGGTAACTAAATAACCCTGTATGTGATGTCCGTCTTTTTCAAGCCAAGCTAGTTGATATAAATAGGGTTCTAAAATACCTTCTATTGGAGTGAATTCAAGGGGAGAGGTATAAATTTCATCTTCTCCCATATTTCTTGAATTGCCTAATAGGGAAGGCGGTAATGGCTCCTGACCAAATTCGTCGGTTGTTGCAAAGACAAAGCGACCTTTTGTATCGTATAAAGCCACACCGAGTAATGTTGGCACATTATTGACCATGATCTGCCATTTTTGTTTTAAATAGGCTTGTTTAGTGGTCGAAGGCGCATTCAAGTAATCTTCTAATGATTCTGATTTTGCCAACATTTGTGTTCTAAACTGTTGAAAGGAAATGCGATCGGCCATTAAGCCGCCAACGGCTTGTAACTCAGCATAGCGCTGTGTTGCCCAGTCTTCCTGTAAGCGTCGTTCACCCAATGTAATGATAATGCTGGTGACAATAATCACTGCCACAGCCAACATACACAATTGACTGGCCAGTCCCAGTAATCGTTGATGAGTCCAATGTAGGCCTTGAGCGTGAATAAGGATGGGGAAATTTCGCTTTAGCATTAACCTAATTTAAATGATGATTATTTTACAAGTCATGTTAGCACGAAACAGTCTCAGATACCCAGTAAGCTGTTTTCTATTCGGTAAAAATCAAAACTAATCTAAGTTTTTTTATGATGAGTTTTTTAATTTAGGTTGTTAACATTTCAATTTCTGATATCTCGTTAAAGATAATGTCATTAAAAGTAAATAAAAGTAATTAAAAAAAACAAAATAAACGCGATAGCGCGTTTATTTTGTAGAAAGGGGAACTTTTTAAAAAGCAGTGAATTATCGATCGCTATGTTGAGGTTGCCACCACCAAGTGAATATTTTTCTTGCAGTGACTTTGATGTCATTAAGCACTATATAGAGTACAGGGACCAATATTAAGGTGACGAAAGTGGCAAATAATATTCCAAAGGCCAGAGAAGTGGCCATTGGGATAACGATTTTCGCTTGTAAACTTTTTTCGGTTAAAATGGGCACTAAGCCAACAAATGTGGTGAGGGAGGTCAGTAAAATAGCACGGAAACGATGACAGCTTGCATTAATTGCCGCTTTTAAAATAGGGTGACCTTCAGCTCGTGCTCGGTTCACAAAGTCAACCAAAATGAGGGAATCATTCACAACAACGCCCGCCAAAGCAACGATACCACACAAACTTAATACACTTAAATTGATGCCCATGATGAAATGGCCGACTAAAGCACCAATAAAGCCAAAGGGGATCACTGACATGACAATTAAAGGATGACTATAAGATTTAAGCGGTATAGCCATGAGTGCATAAATAGTAAACAGTGCAAAAAAGAAACCTTGAATGAGCCCGAGTAAGGCATCTTCTTCATCGGCACTGCCGCCATCGAGTGCGGTTGAGATATGAGGGTATTGACGAGTTAATTCAGGAAAAAAATCTTTTTGAATTTGTGCGACCACCTTAGAAGGTTCGACTTTGCTTTTATCTGCACTCGCAGTAATGGTAATTGCACGAAGACCATCGACTCGAGTAATGGAAGAAAATGAATCACCCAGTTCAATATTTGCAGCTGCAGAGAACGGAATAGCCTCACCATTGGCTGTGCGAATAAGCATATTTTCTAAATGGCCTATGGTACGTCTTTGTTCTAATGGATACCGTACCATGACTTTGACTTCTTCTTTATTACGTAAAATACGTTGTGCTTCATAGCCGTAAAATCCGTAACGTACTTGGCGAGCAAGATCGGCTAATGTTAATCCTAGGGCCTCAGCCTCTGGGCGGATCTGTAAACGAATTTCTTGACTGCCTGATGAGAAATTATCAGTAATATCATATACGCCTTGAAAAGTGTTGAGTTTTGCTTTGAGGGCGTCGGCAGCTTGTGAAAGTTCAGTGAGATCATTAGAGGTGAGACGAAATGAAATATCACCGCCACCATTATTGGTGGTCGCATTCATGGTTAATTTGTCGACGGCGACCAATTCAGGTAAAGCTTCGCGCCATTTGGCCGCGATATCATTTCCAGTCAGTGTACGATCTTCAGCTTTGGTCAGTTCTGCAAAAATAAAGGCGGATGTTCTAGAGTTTAGGCTAATAAAAGAGTGCTTAACCACTTGTGCACCTGTTTCTTTCTCAAACTCAGCGTTAATGGCGTATAAGCTATTTTCCAGTGCTTGTACGGCATTTAGCGTATTTTCTTCCGAGCTACCCGTATCCATCTCAAGATTGACTTGAATAAAGTCGGAAGGAATATCAGGGAAAAAGACCCAGCGTACCTTACCACTGGTAACGAGTGAAATGGAGAGGATAAGTACGCCAATGAAAATGGCAATGGTATTGTATCGATTCTTAATACAGCTTGTTAAGAAGTCACGGTATTGGTGATGAATAAAATAATGTAATTTTTCATTGAGCTTTGTTTTTAATTGTTTAAATTTACTTGGGTTAGTGCTTGGCTTCTTTGCTTTCATATGAGCCAAATGTGCAGGTAAAATAAGCTTGGATTCAATGAGAGAAAAGATTAAACACAAAATGACGACCATGCCAATAGATTGCCAAATAATAGCCTGAGGCCCAGAGACTAAAAGCATAGGAATAAATGCAGCTATAGTGGTCAATACACCAAAGGTGGCTGGAATAGCGACTCTTTTCGCGCCTTTAATCACATTATCGAGAGATTGGCCTTTTTTTTCAATTTCACTGTATGCGCTTTCACCTATGACAATCGCATCGTCAACAACAATACCCAATACTAGAATAAAAGCGAATAATGTCAGCATATTAATAGACAATGAAAAAGGTTCTAATGGCATGATGAACAGTGCACCGAGAAAACTAATAGGCAGTCCCATCATGACCCAAAATGCGAGGGTTAAATCCAAAAAGAGGGCTAAAATGATAAAAACTAACAAGGCTCCATAAAAAATATTAGAGTACATCATGTTTAGACGGCCTTGAAGATAATGGGTTAAGTCCCCCCAAGTATCAAGTTTGGCGCCTGTGGGTAATTGCAGTCTTTTGTCTTTGACATAGGTTTTGACTTGTTTCGAGATTTCCAATGCATTTTGATCGTCAACGCTTAAAATTTCGATAATTGCGGCGGGCTGCCCATTAAATCGAGTGTATCCGATACGTTCTTCAAATCCGTCTTTGATGGTGGCAACCTGAGGTAACATGACTCGGCTACCATCGGGGAGAGTGCTAACAACAATTTGAGAAAATTCTTTTTCAGTATAGGCTTGGCCTTTTGTTCTCAATAAAATGTCGCCATCACTGGCACGAATAGCGCCACCGGGTAAGTCAATGGAAGAGTTTTGTACTGCTTGTGCAACTTGCTCAAATGTGAGGCCATATTCTCGTAATTTATCTTCTGATAATTCTATGCTGATTTCGTAATCTCGTACTCCACCCACTTGTGCACGAGTAATCGCGGGAAGAGCGGCTAATTCATCTCTGATTGTTTTGGCCATTTCCTTCATTTGTTGTTGGCTTAAATCACCGTATACTGAGAGCCAAATAACGTTGTTTTCAGGTTTTATTCGATAAATTTGGGGTTTTTCAGTATTTGCGGGAAAAGTGGATATTGCATCGATGCGTAATTTTGCTTCATCAAGAACATCTTGTGGATTATAGTTATCTTCTACCTCGATGGTGACAGTTCCTTCCCCTTCACTGGCGATGGAGGTGACTTTTTTAATGCCATTAAGATCCTGAATCGATTCTTCAATCTTAATGTTAATGCCTTCTTCAATTTCTTGAGGCGCAGCGCCAGGGTAGGCAACCGATACCCTAATGGTATTGAGTTCAGAGCTTGGAAATACTTCTTTATTAATCAGTAATGCACTAAATAAACCACCGATAATCAATGCGAACATGAGTAGATTTGCAGCGACATGATTTCGTGCAAACCAAGCCATAATGCCTTTTTCAGTATTCATGACTTAACCACCTTTGTTAACGCTTTTGATGGTGTTTCTTGTACGGGGGCATCTTGTTGTGATTGGTTTTTATTGTTGATAATTTTAACCGTTTGGCCATTTTCGACATTATATAGTCGTGTTGTCGATACCTTATCTTCGAGCTGTAAACTGTCTTTGATATACACGTGATTAAGATCGGTACGCACAATATTGACAGTACGGTTCTCAACTTTGTTGTCTTTATCGATGAGGGTGACTTGATTATTATGGACAAGGTTTCGCGGTAATTTAACGAGATTTTCTACTGTACGGCCAGTGATTTTGGCTGTGACAAAACTGCCGTATTTTAGTTGAGTCTTATGGGTGTCTGAAGCATGCCTTAAATAAGGGTCATAGACTTCGGCAACCAAGTAAATCATTCTATTATCGGTATTAATAACTCCTTCGCTTCGAATGATTTTTCCTTGCCATGTGTGAGTTTGACCGGCGAGTTGTGTGCTAATTTCGACTTGAGTATTCGGGCGTTCCACAGACGTTAGGTAAACTAATTCACTGTCAGTGATAGGGAGTCTAATTTCTGCTATGCCAGTATCAAAAAGTTCTCCCATATTGGTGCCTAGAGAGACATATTGGCCTAAATCTATATTTCTATTTTTGATAATGCCGTCAAAAGGGGCACGAATAATGGTGCGTTCTAAATTACGCTCGGCTCTTGCCAATGAAGCCTTGGCATATTTGACATTGGCTTGCTCTTTTTTAAGGTGGGGGATCCTCAATCCAAGTTCGGGAGCCAGTTTACTGTCATAGTCTTTCCAATCATTTTTAGCGACTTCACCTCGGGCTTTTTCTTCGTCTAAAGCCGCTAAAGCTTGTGCTAAAGAAGCTTGTGCTTGCATCAGATCGGCTTCGTAATCTGAAGGTTCAATATGAGCCAATACCTCTCCTTTTTTGACTATTCCACCTGAAACAAAGTTATCGGAAATATCAATGATACGTCCAGCGACTTCAGTGACTAATTGGGTTTTATATTTAGGGTTAACGGTGCCATAAGAAGATAAATGAAATGGCATGGTTTCAGGCCGAATGTGGATCACATTGACAACGGGAATGTTATCCACACTAGGCTTCTCTTCAGGAGGGGTTTTGGTGCTATTTAATAAGAAAGCCAACAAAATAAAAAGGATGAGGATAAAAAGAGGAAAAAGTCTCCTAATGAGTATTTTTAACATTAATGTCGCCTTTGTTAATGAAAGTTTCTTATTATTAGCTTATAAATTAACAGACTCTGGTGATGGGATAAAATGATTTTTAAATTTTATTCCTACAGGGGAAAGAAAAGCGCATTCAATATGAGGGTGGTCAGCTGCATAAAAAGCTAACCCTATCATTGTATTATCTTTATGTATTTTAATTGTGGGTGATTGTTTTTTGTACTTATTGAAGTGGGGCAAGTTGTGCCCATTATTTTTGAAGCCTAAGATACGTTTGTAACAAAGAGTGTTTCAAGAGGAAAATGCTTTTAGTTCCACTCTTTGTTACCCATGGAAGAAATTACTTCTTTTTCTTCTTTTTATTTTTCTTGCTAAAGCCTTTATCTGTGGCTTTGACTTTTTTCTTTCCTGGCGGCTTAGCTTCTTTATGTTTGGGTCTGAGCTCTTTGATATAACGGCGCTTTAATGGCTGTTTAATATAACGCTCAATTTTTCCGACGACACGAATATCATGAGCTTCAACGAGCGAAATAGCCGTTCCTTTCGCACCTGCACGTCCCGTGCGGCCGATCCTATGAACATAAGTATCAGCTGAGCGAGGCATATCAAAATTAATCACATGAGAGATATCATCCACGTCAATACCGCGGGCGGCTACATCAGTTGCAAGCAAGACGTTGACTTCGCCCTTGGTGAAGCGACCTAAGGCTTGAAAGCGCTGTTTTTGTTCCATATCACCGCGCATGAAACTGCAGTTAATGCCTTCACGTTGTAATTGCCCTTCTAGGCTGGCAACGGCTTCTCTGGTTTTGAGGAAAACAATGGCACGGGTGACATCTTCTTGACGTAATAAGTGACACAACATGGCAAACTTATGGTGTTTGTCATCGGCGATATGGATCCATTGATGAATTTTGGCTTTCTCACTGCGTGGAGCCTGTGCTGCAATTTTTACGGGATCCGTCAGAAGCTGCATCGAAAAACGATTGACATCATTACCTTCTAATGTAGCAGAAAAAAGCATGGTTTGTTTACGGCCAACCGATTCAATCGCTAAGGTTTCGACAACGGCAGAGAAGCCCATATCCAGCATTCTATCAGCTTCATCTATTACGAAAACCTCGACTTCTTCGGCATTAAAATGACCTTTATCTAAATATTCCATTAAGCGGCCAGGTGTTGCCACAAGAATATCAATATTATTTTTTAACGCCTCTTCTTGAGGCCCATAAGGTACGCCACCTGTAATAATGCCAATATCAAGATCGAGATCCGTTGATAAATGCGATGCATAGCGATGAATTTGACTCGCAAGTTCACGAGTAGGGGTAAGGATCAATACTCTTGCTTGACCACTAAAGCGCCTTGGGAAGTCAATCAAATGTTGTATTGCGGGTAACAAAAAGCTGGCTGTTTTGCCTGTACCTGTTGGTGCTTGAGCTAAAACATCGCGTTGCTCTAAACCCATAGGGATAGTTTTTTGTTGAATGGTTGTGGGTTTATCGTGACCCATAGCTTTAAGTGAGTCTAATAAGCAAGGGTCAAGATCAAGATCTTCAAATAGCATGTGCGGCGTCCCAATATATTTCAGCGGCATATTATAGCTAACTCAATATAAAATGATAGCCTCAGAGCGCTCAGTTGAGCGACAATTTGAGGCGCATTATTGATGGAATGTAGGTACCTTTCGAGATAATGCAACAAAGAAGTGTCGCTTAACTGGCTCTCCTAAAAGGCTGGTTTAAAAGTGATTTATGCGTTGTTGATTTGTCTTATCGTAGAATCACTATGCTTTCAACAATTCGCCTAGCCTAAATCACTTTTCATTCCAGCTGAGTATGTCATTTTATATTGATTTAGCTATAAATAGACTAACGCATCTAACTTAAATCCTCTTATGAAAATACTTGCTGATTAAAAGGTCTGTTACAATTTTAAGTAGAAATCCCGCGTGAGCGCTTGCATTTCTTTCGAGTATTGGCCTGTTGATGTGCGAATATTGAGCTGTGTGGTAACAGGATATGGAGATTGAATGTCTACATTCACATGTTGTAGATTAATCAGGTGCCGACTAGGCGTTTTGCCTTCGATACTGGCGACATCGACACGTTGAGTGAGTTTGAGTTGAAAAATGCTTAGCCGCATGAGAAAGCTGTTCAGGCTTGCTGAAGGTAAAATAAGGCTAGCGACGCCATTCGAGCTTAGCAGCTGGTTTATTGCGCTGAGTAATTCATCAAAGCTCAGGTTGTCTGTGTGTCTTGCAGTGCTGCGTGCTGCTACCTGTGATTGAGGGCCGTTGGTAAAATAAGGTGGATTGCAAATAATGTGATCAAATACTCTTTGGTTAGCAACAAAGTGCTGAATGGCACTGTGATGAACCTTTAACCTATCGCTCCATGACGATGCCTTAAAATTATGCTTGCAATCATTCACCGCATTTTCATCCAGTTCTACTGCAGTGATTTGAGCTTGACTGCGTTGAGCCGCCATTAAACTGAGCAAGCCGCTGCCAGTGCCGATGTCTAAAATAGTCCGAGCTTGTGTGAGTGGCGCCCACGCACCTAATAATACGCCGTCTGTACTGACTCGCATGCCGCAAAGAGAATCATTAATATGAAATTGTTTAAAGGTAAAAGGCATAATGAGTGGGTTGCTGATTGAATACATTTAGCGCGTAAGAATATAGGAAATGACGCCTAATAGATAATCGAATATAGATTGATAAAGGTGAAATATTGTAAGAGCAGGTACTATTTTTATAGAATGCTACACTCGTATTGAACAGTATGATTAGCTTGTCATATTGTTTGCATTATTATTGATAATTTGGCGAAGAATAAAAAGTTATTAATTATTTATTGGCTTTTATTCGTTTATTAAACGAATTACTTATTCTTTTTAGATATATAAAAGTGTATAATTCTGATGTGTATCATTATAACGACACGTATTAATTTTAGATAATTGAAAAAAATAGCATTTTGTGCTTTGATATGCGACTAAACCATAGAGGCACAGCTTGTTTTGGGTATAATTTTGAGGTACAGGGATGCAATTAGGCGATTATTTTTTAGATCGAGAAACCATGCTACTTCATTGTGGTGATGAAGAAAAAGCGATAGAACCTAAAGTTTATGATGTACTCATGTACCTAGTTGAAAATAGACAAAGGCATATATCTATTACCGAGCTCCATGAGAATGTTTGGAAAGGACGTTTTGTCTCAGATGCGGCTGTTCGAAAAATAATCAGTAAATTGCGTTTATTATTTGATGATAATCATAATGAGCCTAAATATATTAAATCACTTTCTAAACGGGGCTACCGTTTAATTTGTCATGTGGATTTAAATAAGAAAACCATTAAAAGTATTCCTCCCATTCCTGATATACCTGTGCCTGATCATTTAGAAGTCAATAAAGACGAGATAAGTTTAGCTAATAACGTTTTAATGCAAACTTCTTCTGAACAGATATCAAATAGGCAGGATACTCAGTGTGCAGATATAACAAATAGCCTGAATGAATCTAAGGCTAGTCATTCTAATGGCCATGATGGCCAATTAAAGGATAATAAGGTTCAAGTTCATCTAAACAATCAAATACATCATTTATCTTCTAGGAAGAAATTAACGTCATTTCAATTGACTGGAATAGTGTCAAGCTTGGTATTTTTTTTATTGGGAGTCAGTTGCTTAGTTTATTTTTATGATGTCCATATTACTCTCGATAACCGAAAATCTTCAGAAGCTAACGTACAAAGTGTTAATCAACTCAGTGCGAATAAAGAAAATGTTGACGGTAAATCGTCATTGGTCATGGATGAAACTAACCTGTTAAAAACACTTACTGGGGATAAAATTGGTATTGCCGTTCATGATGATAAACGGTTAACCGCTTTTGCCATGAAGCTGGATAAAGGCGTAGGTTATCAAATATTCTTAAAAGATATAGCCAGTAATAAAGTTACCCAACTGGTGCAAAATGTGATTTTTCCTTTATCTTTAACTTTTAATAAAAACGGAGATAAGCTCTATTATATCGATCATGTTGAGGGCAGTTCATCTTTAATTGAATTTGATTTAGCATCCAATGAGTATACCCATCGTACATTAGTTAAAGACTATTTTGGCTTATATGATTTAAGCTTTTCGCCCATTATTGAGGATAAAATTTATTTTACTGGTGAGCCTAATAATAAAGATGGTATATCGGGCTACAGTTATAATTTCAGCTCTAAAAATATTGAACCTGTGACCGATAAAGTATCAGCTGATTTTATGGATATTAGAATGCGATTTTCTAATGATGGTCAGCAATTGGCTGTATTAAGGCTTGATTCAGTAAATCATCAATCTGAATTACGCATTATTGACTTACCGTTAAATAAGGTGATTTACCGACGCTGGTTTGAACAGAGAGTCTATTATCTTGAGTGGCTTAATGAACATAAGCTAGCTGTTTTGAGTAATAAGGGACTGTTTCGTCTTGATATTACCACTGATAAAGTTAAAGTGTTTAATGGTGATTATAACTTCCGTGGTATGGAGCTGGCTAAGAGTAATGAGCATTTATATTTATTACGTCGTCAGAGCAGTGATAATCGCTTTGTGTCTAAAACTTTGCCCTTTAGCAAGTTTGTCACCGATAACATTATTGAGGATGATCTCGATTTAACCTTAATGGGTGGCCAAAATAATAATGACAAAGCTTTTTTTACTGGCATAACAGCAACCCACTACGTGCTCAGTCAATTCGATTATAAGACGAATAAGCATACAGAATTAGTTAAAACTAAGGTTAGACTGCGCTTTTTATATTCCAGTCGAGATGGGGATAAAATTTTATATAAAGAAGATAAGCGTTTAGTGTTTTTAACCTTAAGCACAGGTGTTAAAAAGGTACTATCAACTAAACAGAGTGTGATTAGTTATGCGCGCTTTTCTAAAGATGAAACTGCGATTATCTATGGCGAAAAGCAATACGAGACTTGGGCGGTGAACCGTTATGATGTCACGACAGGTGAAACGACTGAGCTTTTCAAAGGTTACCAAGATGCCCTCGAATATCGTGAGGGCTACGTATTGGTGGATGATGATTTTGAGTTGATTTTGGCGCAGAATGGTCAACAGCAATCATTGGGTTATAAATTAAACAGTGAGCTATATAATTTAGTCTTTATTATGAATGATTATTTGTATTGGCAGGATACCGATTATATAAAAGTAACCTTTAATGAGCTTAATCTTGCTACCTTTATGCATGAACAAAAGCAATTTGATTTTTTACCGACAACCTTTAATATGGCCATTAATCAGGAGGATGGACGACTCTGGTATAATGCAAGAAAGCGAAAGTCTGAACTGTACCAGTTTGATATTAATCGATTCCTACTCTAATTAGTCTGATTGGCCTTTATAGGAAAGGAAGTCTCTGATTATGCAAAGAGGCGATGAAATGCCCCTTACAGAATCTAACTCTTGAAAACTTGTTTTTAGTAACCTAATGTCAGAAAAAATCTGACATTAGGTTTTTTGCTATTTACAGGTGAAACCAAGTACGCGATTCTTTGATTCCACTTTTAATATTTGGCAATACTGGCAATACTGGCAATACTGGCAATACTGGCAATACTGGATATGACTCTTTTTTACTCATTTCCTTTGTTAATAAATATGGGAATTTTTTATTTTCCTATAGACTATGAGTGATATTATTCTTGTTAGGTCTATATCCGTGATACTTGAAGATGCATGTTTTCAGAGCCTGTAAAAGTGCCTAATTCAAGGCGTATTATTGCCGAAATGCTTATTGCCTTTTAAGATGATACAACGCAGAAGTCGGTGCTTTTACAGACTTCCAACGGGCTGGCCTCTTTATATGTAAAAGCAAGGCCTTTTATACTGCGTTACTGAACATCAGCTTAGAATGACTAGGCACGCTGTTCAAAGCCTTGCCTAAAAGGCTTTTAATTCCAGCTGAATCCTGCATCTTCAAGTATCACGGATATGTCTTCATACGGTCTGTTTGTGCTGTTTTTATTTTATTTCTCACTAAGCTGCTTGAGTCGGCATTGTTATATTGATTTAGCTATATGCTCACTTTTTGGTTCAGGTTTTATGGGAAGCTTGCCACTTTTTGTGCTTTTATTGTGTTAATTTTGTGATTTTTGATTATAAGCGAATAATACATGAAATAGCACGCTAAAAGTTATTGTTTTGTTAATTTTTTGGCGAGATAGTAGTTGCATTAAGTTGCTTCTACTTAGAGTGTTATTATCCATAGCAGCATAGCACCATAATATAAGTTGGTATGGTTCGAGTTTTTGAGTAAGTTTATGCTTGGCATATTAACAGCTGTGCATATTAACAAGATATGTTGAGCTTGCGGCTTATTTAGAATACACCTCACTCTGAATATAAATAACAGTAATAACAAAAAAGGATATTCGATATGAGAATAACATTTTTATCATTGATGAAAAAACTAACTGTATTAATCGCAGCAGGTTTGTTTTGCTCTACGACTTTAGCGCTTCCTATGGCGCAAAAAGTATCTATTGATGCCATGCCTGAGTCGTGCCCAGGACTGCCTACACTTTGCCAAATAGAAGAGTAAATATTTTAATAGTCAATATTTATTTTTATTCAATTAAATTATATAGGTTTTTTTGTAAGTTGATATGTTGTGCTAGCGTTGTTTTTAGCTGCCCGTTTTGGGCAGCATCTTCTCTTGTTGCCTTCGTTTTTATTTCAGTGATACTTTATTCTCATCCACGGTGAAAGCTGATCGAATCAGGCGTTTCCACGTTTCTTATTCCGTTTAAAGTGGTTCATAATGAAAACGCTCATTTCTGTACTTAAGTTAAGATTCTTTTTATCTTGAAGTGAACTAGATTGTGCGCAATCATATTATGAATGTTTGTGATGCAGGAGGACGCATGCCTGAAACGATAAAAAATCAAAATCTCAGTTTAAATAATCAAATTTGTTTTTCCCTCTACAGTGCTTCAAATGCAATGATAAGAGCTTACCGCCCTTTACTGGAAAAGCTTGATCTGACTTATCCTCAATATCTCGCCATGATGGTACTTTGGGAGCATGATGGGATCAGCGTTAAAACCTTAGGTAAAAAATTACATTTAGACTCAGGAACTTTAACGCCCTTACTTAAACGATTAGAAGGGAAGGGGTTTGTGAGCCGTGGACGTAGCAGTGAAGATGAACGTATGCGAGTGCTTCATTTGACTGAGCAAGGTTGTCTATTAAAAATTCAAGCCCAGTCTGTGCCTGAAATGATGAAATGTAAGGTTCAAGACTTAGAGATGGATTTGGCCAGTTTTAAACAAGCATGCGACAAGCTTCACCAAGTGTTAGCGGGTAACCAATGACCTATGGTTAATAAAGGCTGTTTAGCTGACCATCAAGGACGATGAAAATACTATTTATGCAGGAGCGATTAATGATTTTGCTTAAAAGACTATTCATTCCAGCTGACACTTTCATCTTCAAGTATCATGGGAAGGTATGTTAACTTTCCTTAAAACTATTGCTTTTTTCTTTCTTTCACCGCTAGGTTTAATGATCCGCTTAGGTTAAAATAGGCGGTTTTCTATCCGTGCAACCTAACAATTTAAGTAGACTAATCCATGTTTGAAGTGAATCCGATAAAATTTAAAGTCAAAGAACTCGCGGATCGTACCATGTTGCTTCGGGGGTATCTTTGACTACGATGCAAAAAAAGAGCGTCTAGAAGAAGTCAGTCGTGAGCTTGAAAGTGCTGAAGTGTGGAATGATCCGAATAATGCGCAAGCCTTAGGTAAAGAGCGTTCAGCATTAGAAGCGGTAGTGAAGACCATCGATGATATGGACTTAGGTCTTGTCGATGTCGAAGGTTTAGTTGAGCTTGCGGTAGAAGAGGAAGATGAAGAAACTTTCAATGATGCTAGCGTGGAACTTGATGAGCTTGAAAAACGTCTTGAAGAGCTTGAATTTCGCCGCATGTTTTCAGGTCCCCATGATTTATCAGACTGTTATTTAGATATTCAATCGGGATCAGGTGGTACAGAAGCGCAAGATTGGGCCAATATGGTGCTGCGCATGTTCTTGCGTTGGGGAGAAGCGCACGGCTTTAAACCTGAACTCATTGAAGTGACAGATGGTGATGTGGCGGGCATTAAAGGGGCCACCATTAAGTTTACGGGCGAGTATGCTTTTGGCTGGTTGCGCACAGAAACTGGCGTTCATCGTTTAGTTCGTAAATCACCATTTGATTCAACGGGTAGGCGTCATACCTCTTTTTGTTCTGTTTTTGTGTACCCAGAAATTGATGATTCCATTGAAATTGATATCAATCCAGCAGATTTAAGAATTGATACCTATCGTGCATCTGGTGCTGGGGGTCAACACGTTAACAAAACAGAATCGGCCATTCGTATAACCCATGTTCCCACCAATACCGTAGTGCAATGCCAAAATGATCGCTCACAGCACAAGAATCGTGATTCTGCCATGAAGCAGTTGAAAGCCAAGCTGTTTGAGTTAGAAATGCTGAAACAAAATGCCGATAAACAAGCGGCTGAAGATGCAAAATCTGATATCGGTTGGGGCAGCCAAATTCGTTCATACGTGTTAGACGATGCACGTATTAAAGATTTAAGAACGGGTGTCGAGAACCGTAATACCCAAAGTGTACTCGATGGTGATTTAGATAAGTTTATTGAAGCAAGTTTAAAATCAGGCCTTTAAGCATTAACCATAAGTGTTAATCATAGAGGCTTTATCGTTGCACTTCCTTGAGTTGTAGTAAAAAAGTAAATCCTGATCCATTGATATGGTGTGATCTGTAACATTGACGAGATAAGAAGATGACTGAACAAGTACAAGATGAGAATAAGTTAATTGCTGAGCGTCGTGCCAAACTTGAGCACATTCGCACTCAATGTCCTGCCAATGGTCACCCAAATAATTTTGAGCGAAAACACAAGGCTGCGGATTTACAATCTGAGTTTGGAAGCAACACCAAGGAAGAGTTAGAAGCATTAGGTCATCAAGTCAGTATCGCAGGCCGTGTTATGGCTAAACGTGGCCCCTTTCTTGTTTTGCAAGATGTGAGTGGTCGCATTCAAGCTTATGCGGCCAAAGACGTGCAAAAAGAATTAAAAGCCAAATTTCAAGGGTTAGATATTGGCGATATTATCGGTGTCACGGGTCAGCTGCATTTATCGGGTAAAGGCGATCTTTACGTTAATATGGAAGAGTACCAATTATTGACTAAAGCATTACGCCCATTACCTGAAAAATTTCATGGATTAACGGATCAAGAAACGCGCTATCGCCAGCGTTATGTTGATTTGATTGTTAATGAAGAGTCCCGTGAGGCGTTTATCATGCGCTCGAAAGTCGTAGCGGCTATTCGTAATTTCATGGTGAAAAAAGAGTTTATGGAAGTGGAAACGCCAATGATGCATACTATTCCAGGTGGTGCATCGGCTCGTCCTTTTGAGACGCATCATAATGCGCTCGATATTCAAATGTATTTACGTATTGCCCCTGAGCTCTACCTTAAACGCCTTGTCGTGGGTGGTTTTGAGCGTGTGTTTGAAATTAACCGAAACTTTCGTAATGAAGGTTTATCGCCACGTCATAACCCAGAATTCACTATGATGGAATTCTATATGGCTTATGCCGATTACAAAGATTTAATGGATTTAACTGAAGAAATGTTAAGTTCCATTGCCACCGATCTTTGCGGATCTCCAAAACTGCCTTATGGCGAGCATACTATTGATTTTGGCGGTCCTTATGAGCGTTTAAGCATGCTAGATGCGATCAAGAAGTATAATCCTGATAACGCCACTATTCAGTCAATGACCTATGAAGAAGTCAAAGATCTTGCCTTTATGCGTGATTTAGCTAAATCCTTGCATATTGAGGTTGAAGATTTTTGGACTTGTGGTCAGCTATTAGAAGAAATTTTTGGTGAAACTGCCGAGCCGCGATTGATGCAGCCCACTTTTATTACAGGTTACCCTGCGGATATTTCTCCCCTTGCACGTCGTAATGATGATAATCATTTTATTACCGATAGATTTGAGTTCTTTATTGGTGGTCGTGAAGTGGCAAATGGCTTCTCTGAGCTAAATGACGCCGAAGATCAAGACAAGCGCTTTAAAGCACAAGTGGATGCTAAAGATGCCGGTGATGATGAGGCTATGTTTTATGATGCCGATTACATTACCGCTCTTGAGCACGGTTTGCCACCCACAGCAGGCCAAGGGATAGGTATTGATCGTTTAGTCATGCTATTTACTAATACGCATACTATTCGTGATGTGATTTTATTCCCTGCTATGCGTCCGCAAGGTTAATGCTTTAGAGGCATTGAAGAAGCATAGTTAAGTTCAAACTTGTCTCTTATAGACAGTAAAAAACCAGCTTAATGCTGGTTTTTTACTGTTATGAAGTAGAAGATATGTCGGGAGATAAAGTGGAATTAGGGCTGTATCGTTATCAGGCGCAATGGCTAACAGATCTTGAAGTCCCTTTGGTCAATAAGTTTTATCGTACTCATGGTTTTCGAGGCAAAGCAAAACGATTTGAGAACTGTGCTGTTGTGCGTTATCAAGGCGAGGGTATTATTGCGAGTGCCTATATCAGAGATCATGGTTGTTTTAAGTTAGTCGCAGGGGTTGCGGTTGCCCCCACACATCAAGGGCGAGGTGTGGCACGGCAGTTGTTAACTTTGTTGGCTGAGCGCTTTGATGAAAAGACTTATACCTTCCCTTATCTGGGGTTAGAACCCTTCTATGCATCCCTTGGCTTTTATGCTGTCGATATAAGCATGTTGAATGAAACCGTACGCCAGCTGTATCTCAGCTATCGACAACAGGGGCGTAATATTAAGGTGATGGCATATACGAGTGTCTCATAGGAGGCTTGATGGCATAATCAACACCCATTCCTCAATTAAGTCTGTTCATTTAAAATATGTTTTTTTGACTACAAGATAAGGAAAAATAGTGAATAAATAGGGGAGAATAAGAAGTGGTGCCCGAACCCGGAATCGAACCAGGGACACGAGGATTTTCAATCCTCTGCTCTACCGACTGAGCTATTCGGGCAACGGGCGCAATTTAAAAGCTTTTTTGCCTTAGAGTCAACCATTATTTGAAAAAAAGATGAAAATACCTCTTAAGTGGTTGTGTTTTGTTCGATAGAGCCATTTTCATCTCTTTAAAAAATGGCTCTATTCAAGAAAAGACTACTGGGCAAAGAGCTCGTTATGTGGGAAGTTTTTTTCTAGTACCAATAACGCATTACCTTTTAAGGTGCTTTGTCCTAACTCTCCGTAGGCTTGCGCCATAATTTCTAATGCACGTTCTGTTGAAGGCGTATCCGGGTAGGTTTCAAGTACCAGCTGAGCCCGATTGGCAGCGGCACTCCATGCGTTCATCTTTAAATAATATTGAGCCACATGGATAGAATAGCGTGCTAAACGATTTTTTATTGCGATCATTCGTTGCTGAGCATCGGCTGCATACTTGCTATTCGGGTATAACTTAAGTAGTCTGCCGAAATCTTTGAATGCATCTTGCGCAGGTTTTGGATCGCGATCGCTTCGATCTATGTTAAGCATGTCATGAAATAGGTAGTCATCAATTTGCATGTTGACTAATCCACGCATGTAATAAACATAATCGATATCTTTATGAGTCGGGTTTAACCGAATAAAGCGATCAATATTGGCTAGGCCTGAAGCAGGATCATTCAGCTTATAATAAGCATAGATAAGATCCAGTTGAACTTGAATTTTATGTGGACCAAAGGGAAAACGTGAATCTAAGGCTTCTAATGAACGTACGGCTTTGCTGAAGTTACCCAGCTCCATAGAGGTTCTTGCTTGAGAATAGAGCTCCTCAGGAGAGGTTTTATTCAGCGTAAGATCTTCCTTAGGGCTACTGCTACAGGCCACAATGGCCAGTGACATTAGGACTATGGCAGTACTTTTGGCAAATTTATACATACTTGAATTCGATTCTTTTAAAGTTATTGTTAAGAATTTTTCTATTTCACGATAAAATAGAAACGACTTGATTGTAACAGATAGTAAACAATTTTGGACCCCAAAAAGTGGGTACGGTTCCTATGACACAAGAGATTAATCTAAAAAGTGAGATAACATCAACACAAACCGGACAAAGGTTAGACCAGACTTTGGCCAGTTTGTTCCCCGATTACTCGCGTACGCGCATCAAAGAATGGATACTCTCGGGTGCTGTTTTTGTAGATGGAGTGGTAACAGACAAGCCTAGGATCAAGGTGTTAGAAGGGCAAGAGATTGTTATTCAAGCCACATTAGAAGAAGAAATCAAGGCCGAAGCGCAAGCTATTGAGCTTGATATTGTTTATGAAGACGATCATATTTTAGTGATTAATAAACAGGCTGGTTTAGTGGTACATCCTGGCGCAGGTAATAGTGATGGCACTTTATTGAATGCGCTGTTGCACCATTGCCCTAACATTGAATTGGTACCAAGAGCGGGAATTGTGCATCGTTTGGACAAAGATACCACCGGATTAATGGTGGTCGCAAAAACGGTAGAAGCGCAAACGCACTTAGTCGCTGCTTTGCAAGCAAGGGATATTACTCGTGAATATGAAGCCATAGTGCAAGGGACGATTATTTCCGGTGGTACAGTGGATGAGCCGATAGATAGACATCCCACTAAACGAACTCATATGGCCGTGGTGTATGACGGCAAACCTGCGATGACCCATTACCGAGTTGCAGAGAAGTTTCGTGCCCATACTCGTCTAAGATTAAGGCTGGAGTCGGGTCGAACGCATCAAATCCGTGTGCACATGGCCCATATTGGACATGTTTTGGTTGGCGATCCTGTTTATGGTGGCAGGCCGCGTCCGCCAAAGGGCGTGACGCCAGAGTTTTTTGAGACCTATATGGGCTTTAAACGTCAAGCTCTGCATGCGGTTCGGTTAGAACTGGTGCATCCTTTTACTTGTGAAATCATGAGCTGGCAAGCGCCTATTCCTGAAGATATGAAAATATTGACTCAGGCGTTGCGTCTCGATACGCAAGAAAATCCATCCGTTATTTAAACTGAAAGGATAAATTTAATGCATTCGACTTGGTTTATCCCACCGAGTGTTAACATTGCATTTTCAACGCGCTTAGGCGGTGTCAGCTTGCCGCCTTATGATAGCTTGAACTTAGGCGCACATGTTGGGGATAATCTTAAATCTGTGGCAAGTAATCGACGGTTAATGCAGTCTCAATTAGCATTAACCACACAACCTGCCTGGCTTGAACAAGTACATGGTACTGATGTCATTGAAGCGGATAATACTCAAATCCATAAAGCTGATGGCAGTGTGACTCAAGATTCGAAGCAAGTGTGCGTGGTGATGACCGCCGATTGTTTACCCGTATTATTGTGTAATAAACAAGGTACTCAGGTGGCTGCGGTGCATGCTGGGTGGCGAGGGTTATGCGATGGGATTATTGAATCGGCTTTAGCACATTTTAAACAAGCAGAGGTGATTGCTTATTTAGGGCCTTGTATTGGGCCAAAGGTGTTTGAGGTTGGCCCTGAAGTGAGGCTGCAGTTTGTTGAGAAAGATGCGGCTTGTTCAATTTTTTTTAAACCAGTGAATGACAAATATTTAGCCGATTTGCAAGGCTTAGCTTGTTATCGGCTTCAACGAGCGGGCGTTGTTGAAATATATCAAGATAAACGCTGTACTTATTTAAATCCAGAGAGCTTTTTTTCTTATCGTCGTGAAGGAATAACGGGCCGTATGGCTTCATTTATTTGGTTAAGTTAGTCAACCAAATAAATGAAGCTGTTTTTGCTGTATACTATTTATAAGCGCCTGCCGAATAATGTAATTCATAACTGTGGCTGTAGATCTCTAGTATATTACCAAAGGGATCTTCCATATAAATCATGCGATAGGGTTTCTCACCTGGGTAATAGTAACGAGGGGCTTTCATACGTTTCTTACCCCCTGCGGCGACAATCTTTTCAGCGAGACCTTCTACATCAGGATCTTGTACACAGAAGTGAAAAATGCCCGTTTTCCAATATTCAAAATTATCTTCAGGATTTTCTTGGTTTTTAAATTCAAACAGTTCGACGCCAATACGGTCACCTGTTGATAGATGTGCTATACGAAAGCGATCCCAGCCTTTGCCAAAGACATCGGTACACATTTCTCCAATGGCGGAATCATCTTCATTAATTTCGGTTGGTTCCATGATGAGGTACCAACCCAGAGTTTCTGTATAAAATTTTACGGCTTTTTCTAAATCAGGCACCGATATACCTATGTGTGAAAAGTTTCGTGGATAAACTTGGCTCATGATCTTGCCTCAAATAGTGAAAGTTGTTCTATCTTACAAAGGCTATTTGATTATGTATAATTATCATTATTTATAGCTTTAAGTACAAAATGTAATGATGAATCTTGTATGGTTGAAGACTTTTTGCACTTTGGTTGAGGTACAACATTTTACGCGTACGGCCAATAGGTTGTTTATGACCCAGTCGGGAGTCAGCCAGCATGTGCGAAAGCTTGAAGAACAATTACAGCAAAATTTGATTATTCGACAAGGTAAGCAATTTACTTTGACCTATGCGGGGGAAAGCCTGTATCAAGAAGGGCGAAAAATTCTGAATGATGTTTTAGCGATTGAGCAGAGAATAAGTTTAGATCCTGATGACGCAGGTGAAATAAGAATAATGTCACCTGGTAGTATTGGCCTCAAACTCTATCCTCGAGTGCTGAATCTGCAGCAAACATTCCCTCAATTAGTGATGGATTATCGCTTTGCACCTAATGCGGCTATCGAGGAGGCAATCATCAATTTTGATGTTGATATTGGATTGATGACTTCTCTCACCCAGACGGCTCAAGTCAATGCGATGCCAATAGGTGATGAAGCTTTGGTGTTAGTGACACCTGCCACGATTTTAAAACCTGATTGGGAAGTGTTATTTAATCTTGGTTTTATTGATCATCCTGACGGCGAGCATCATGTCAATCAACTTTTAGGGACAAATTTTTCGGCTTTTCAGGGTTACGACACGTTAATAAAGAAAGGTTTTTCTAATCAAATTCATTTAATTTTAAGGCCAGTGAGTATGGGATTAGGTTTTACGGTATTACCTTACTTCGCCGTCGATGAATTTCTTAACACTGAGTTGATAAAGGTTCATCAACTGTCTAAGCCTGTGAAAGAGATAATTTATCTCTGTCATCATAGAAATAGGCCATTACTAAATAGGATGAAAAAGCTAGTGGCGCATATTAAAAGCTGGGTGTAGTTTAAGATTCTAACCCTTGATATTGATTAATTCTCCCCCATATTTAAATTAACAATTATTTATCTATTTATGCTTGGAGGAGATATGCGACCTGAACGTATGACAAACAAATTTCAAGCGGCCATTTCCGATGCCCAGTCATTGGCTTTAGGTCGAGATCATCAATTTATCGAACCAGTGCATTTAATGATGTCATTGTTGAATCAAGATGGTGGCTCTATCAGTGGATTATTGAATCAAGCGGGCATTCAAGTCAGTCATTTACGTTCTTTACTGGAGCAAGAATTAGAAAGCTTACCCCAAGTTTCAGGTGAAAATGCCGATGTTAAAGTCTCTCAAGGTTTAATTAGACTGCTTAATAATTGTGATAAATTAGCGCAAAAACGTAAAGATAAATATATTTCCAGCGAGTTGTTTGTGTTAGCAGCACTCGATGCAAGTGATCCACTATCAAAAGCCTTGCAAAAGTCCGGCGGTGTTTCCGACATACTTAATAGCACCATAGAGCAAATGCGTGGTGGGCAGAATATTGATGATCCTAATGCAGAAGATCAGCGACAAGCATTGAATAAATTTACCGTTGATTTAACGGAAAGAGCTGAGCAAGGAAAACTCGACCCTGTGATCGGTCGCGACGAAGAAATTCGTCGAACTATTCAAGTCTTACAACGTCGGACCAAAAACAATCCCGTGTTAATTGGCGAGCCAGGTGTAGGAAAAACGGCGATTGTCGAAGGGTTGGCACAACGTATTATTAATAATGAAGTGCCAGAAGGTATTAAAAATAAACGTGTGCTTTCATTGGATATGGGCGCGCTAGTGGCAGGGGCAAAATTCAGAGGTGAATTTGAAGAGCGTTTGAAAGCCGTGTTACATGAATTATCCCAAGAAGAAGGTCAGGTTATTCTCTTCATCGATGAGCTTCATACTATGGTCGGCGCGGGAAAAACTGACGGGGCAATGGATGCAGGAAACATGTTAAAACCTGCTTTGGCAAGAGGGGATTTACATTGTGTTGGTGCTACAACATTAGATGAATATCGTCAATATATTGAAAAAGATCCTGCTTTAGAGCGTCGATTTCAAAAAGTGCTAGTGGATGAGCCTAGTGTCGAAGACACTATCGCTATTTTACGTGGACTCAAAGAGCGCTACGAATTACATCATCATGTTGAGATCACCGATCCTGCGATTGTTGCTGCGGCAAGCATGTCTCATCGATACATATCAGATCGTATGTTACCGGATAAAGCGATTGATTTAATTGATGAGGCAGCCTCAAGTATTCGTATGCAAATCGATTCGAAACCAGAGCCATTAGATAGATTAGAACGTCGAGCAATACAATTAAAGTTAGAAGAACAAGCGTTAAGTAAAGAAGAAGACGAAGCAAGTGCTAAGCGTTTGAATAATTTACGCCACGAGCTGGCTGAAGTCGAAAAGAAAACCGCTGAGCTTAATCAGGTGTGGGTGGCAGAAAAAGCGGCTTTAGCCGGCACACAAAATATAAAATCGGATCTTGAACAGGCAAAATTAAATCTGGAAGTGGCCCAAAGGGCGGGTGACTTGGCGCGTATGTCTGAATTACAGTATGGCCGTATTCCAGAGCTTGAAAAAGAATTAGCGCTTGCAACACAAGCTGAAAGTAAAGAGACAAGTTTGTTGAAAAACCGAGTGACTGAAGTCGAAATTGCGGATGTGCTATCTAAAGCAACGGGTATTCCTGTTGCTAAGATGCTGGAAGGCGAAAAAGAAAAATTATTACAAATGGAATCAGCGCTACATGAACAAGTTATCGGTCAGGATGAAGCCGTTGATGCTGTGTCCAATGCGATTAGGCGCAGTCGAGCAGGGCTATCAGATCCGAATCGTCCAATTGGTTCATTTTTATTCTTAGGCCCAACGGGTGTCGGTAAAACTGAATTATCTAAAGCGTTGGCGCAATATTTGTTTGATACTGAAACGGCATTAGTGCGCATTGATATGTCAGAGTTTATGGAAAAACATTCTGTATCACGTTTGGTCGGTGCTCCTCCTGGGTACATAGGTTATGAAGAAGGCGGGTATTTGACTGAAGCGGTTAGGCGTAAACCTTATTCGGTTATTTTACTTGATGAAGTGGAAAAAGCGCATCCTGATGTTTTTAATATCTTGTTGCAGGTTCTCGATGATGGACGGCTAACGGATGGTCAGGGCAGAACCGTTGACTTTAGAAATACCGTTGTGATCATGACATCGAATTTAGGTTCAGATGTGATTCAGGAAGAGTTTCATCAACTAGAATATGACGAGATGAAGACTAAAGTCATGGAGGTAGTGATACAGAATTTCCGCCCTGAATTTTTGAATCGTATTGATGAGTCGGTGGTTTTCCACCCACTAGGGACAGATCATATTTTACATATTGCTCGGTTACAAATGCAGGCTCTGGAGCAACGTTTAGCGGAAAAAGAATATGATCTTCATATTTCTGATGAAGCCTTGTTGCATATTGCCAAGGCTGGATACCATCCTGTTTATGGCGCAAGACCATTAAAAAGAGCGCTGCAGCAGGAAGTAGAAAACCCATTGGCTCAAAAATTGTTGAGTGGTGAATTAATGCCATCGAGTCCAATTCGTATCGAAACTGATGAAAATGGTTTGACGTTTACTCAATAGAAAGTCCGTGTTCATTCATGAGATAAAGTAAAATAGATACCTCGTTGATCATTTCAATCAACGGGGTTTTTTCTTTTTAAATTTGTATCTCAGTAAAACTCATGCTTAAGTTGTTCTATACCCGTGATACTTGTCTTAAATTATGGAGAGAATAAAGATGAAAATAACATGGCTTGTGAGTGCACTAGTATCTCTTATTATAATGGGGTGTTCATCATCGTCTGAATATGGCAGCGTTAAGGTGTCTGCACCTTATATCGGTGCGGGTAATTTAGATTACGAGAGTTTGTATCATTATGGTTACTATCGAGGATGCCAAAATGCGATTGCGACAAAGGCAGGAAATGTTGAATTGATGAATTCATTTTCTAAAGATACCGCACTTGATGGCTTAAGCAAGTTTGATAAAGGTTGGCATGCAGGTAAGAGTATTTGCCAAGATGGTATCTCTCACTCTCTATTTAGTCTAGAGGCAGCTAATTAGTTTCTGTTTATGGGTGTTAGAATGAAGGCTGTTAGAATGAGTAGTGTAATTGATTTATCTTTTTAGATAACTTCAAAGCAGCTATTCGTTCCACTTTCCATTAGAACACCGCTTTAACTCTTTTTTATGCACCCAATTGATGTAAAAAAGTAGGTTTTGGTTGTTTATTGTTCGCTTGAAGGCTTGCTTTAAATTAAATGCAAAAAAGCCCTTGCGCTAATTTCAAATCTCCCTATAATGCGCACCCACTGACACGGCAAAGCAGATGACTAAGTGATTGGTCAGCAGCAGTGAGTAGTGTTTCAAGTCGTTAAGGTGGCTCGATGAGATAAGAAATTAATCATTGAAAAACTTCTTAA